>CAJBQQ010000029.1 GCA_903957805.1 uncultured Pseudomonadota bacterium
ATGAGACACGTGATCATGACTCATGACCCCATGTGATGAACATTTCTGGCGACCGAGTGAGAGCATTTCTTATCCTTCATAACAGACCGGAGATCAATAAGCTATGGAACATTCAAAAGCAAATCAATCGAGCAGTTCAGATCCATCCCACTTCAAGATCGGGACATCATCCGCGAACCGTCTCTCATCGATGAGCGGTGTGACGGCAGACCAGATCAAGGGTCTCATGCTCTCTGATGCCATCGAAAAATTTAAATTTAAAATCGACCCTCAGTTACTCATGTTTCGGAAGGTCTGCGGTGAGGTGGTCAAGACTGACCCCGTCACAGGGATTGATTACCCGGTCCCATTCGCGACCGTGAATGTGGAGGATACTGATAGTTCACTACTCGGATTCTTCCCATCCAGCTCTCCCTGGTCTTGGTACTTTCCCTTCTCAAGCCACCGTGAGGTGATCGCGACCACACGGACCGATGCCTGTGGCAAGTTCTGCGTATGGATTCCACGGTGGGATATCGACTGGGTATTGCGTTTCCGACGTGATCGCCATTGCTTCCCGATTATCTTTGAGAGACCGTCACTGCGTGACCTCATCGATGAGATTGATCCACACCTGATACCTCACTTCCCACACCCCGGTCCAGATCCAGACCCAACCCCGTTCGTCGACTTTGGGCATGCACGTATCCTCACGAAGATTGAGCAGACTCTGGGACGAGATACCGCATTACGTCTCAAGCGTGCCCAATCTCAGATCAGATTCGGTTCCGCCACCGCTGGGAGTGATGCCATCCTCGATGCACCTGCTGCACTGTCGAACATGATCCCACCCCTGTCAGCGGAATTGATGAGGATGCTCATCTCGAGTGAGAATGGCAACTCTTCATCCAGAGGGTCGACCGATATACCGCACCCCGCCACGAATAATCTTGCGACTCATCTAAAGCTCAAGATAAAGGACATGAAGGGATTGGACCTACGTCGTCATATCGGTCCATTCAAGAGGTGCTTCGATGTCTTCGTACCGGAATGGGCACCCATACTGGATGTGCCCGATATCACCTTCCGTGTGATGCAAGATACCGATGGAGATGGTATCGAGGAACAGATCTATGGGGAGAGCTACTTCCAAGTCCGTTGGGATGCTAATGTCATCGGACCGATTACCATCCACGCATCACCGAATGCACGATCCGGTCTGATGTGTGGTCCGACAAGCATCCCCTGCGGAAATTCACCTGCCATCGTGATGGCAGGTCGCCTTCCCGTCACGGGGGATCCGAGTGTTTATGACTCATTAAATGGCTATGCAGTCCGGACCAATCGTCCACACCCATCAGGACTATTTGATAACCCTCTCCCACTCACCGCAGCAGCATCCCCCCTATCAGGGGTGTTATCTCTTTACGGGTGCAACCGTACCGACCCATCCGCTACACAGTACCGGATTGTCTACAAGTACAGTAACGATGATGGCGCGAGCTTCACCTCATTCACTCCATTCGTGGGCCTCACATGGCCTCTTTACCGGTTGAATGGAGTGGGTATTGGGGAGTGGTATAACCCACCGGTCGGGCCAGCAGGATGGTACCCGATCGCGCTCCCAGCGGGTCCCAATCCATGGCTCCCTCAAGACCTCTTGATCGACTGGCCGAGCTACAACTACGCCAATGGTCGTTATGTCTTAAAGTTGGAATTGGGTACCGGTGGGGTGGTCTCATCAAGCTCATCAGAGGTGGCATTTAATGTCGACAATAGTTCCCCACAGGGTCCGATGTCGGTCGAGTGGGGATTCTCCGCTACAGGTCCCTTCAATCCGATCGATGGCATCTGCCCGGTGGTGAGACGTCATACCAGCCCGGTCGATCTCTATTTCAGAATCACTCTCAATGCCTCTTCAAGGCATCTCCGCTCAGCCTTACTTTGGGCAAGCGGTTGCGGAGCGGGTAACTTCTCTTTTGTCAGTGGGGTGGGTGGTGAACAGTCCTCACCCGGGAGCACGACCTATCAGCACTGGCATGACAGCGTCAGTGATAATAGTCAGATGATGCAGGTGGTCTACCTTCTACCCAGCACAGCCTCTGAAGGGACCTACAGCTTCGGATCCCATGTCTCGAGCAGGTCCTTTAGCCCGAGTGGTTTTGATGGTGGTCATTTATCGGTACCGACCTGGCAGTACGATCCGGATCATATCTATATCGTCCCGAGTGTGGCCTTCTCGGTATTCAATTCCAACTAACAGTCAGACAGGCCCCATCTCGTC
>CAJBQQ010000030.1 GCA_903957805.1 uncultured Pseudomonadota bacterium
GGTGGCAGAGAGTTCTGAATGCACATCGGGAGAATCGACAGAGCTTTTGTCACGATCCTTGACCGCATTAGAATCAGAACCAGCCGCAAGAAGGCTCTGCTCAATAACCGCTGACTCGAGTTGGACTGAGTTCAGTCGACATTGAGATTGCGGTGTAAAGACAAACGTATGATCAGACTGCCGGAGCTTACGTGACATCTCCCTGACTGATTGTCGTTCCTTCTCGTTACGAGGAGCTCGCTCAAAACCTAACAGACTATCAAGCGGACTATCCAAACTGATCTGCACAGACCCACCCTCAATCGCCACCTCCAGGGTGGCCCGTCCATGGACATGTGCGGTCGGTTCATGTGCAGATGCTATTGGCGCGCCAATCAATGAAGGTATGACCGTAATCAGTGCTAATCCCATGAAGTGCATCACTCGACTCATCATTTACCCCGTTTGATTGGTTAGAACGCGTTTACTATAAAGATGTAGATGATCCTATTATACAATCAGTAAAAAGCTCGAGAATTCAGCCTGTCTGAGATATAATTCCGGGCGTCGCTAAAACGAGCACCCACTCCCCGCCATTCCCGCGGGGAGTTTTATTTAGAAATGGGAGAAGAATCATACGCATCATCTTATTAGGCGGGCCCGGTGCGGGAAAGGGCACCCAGGCCAGTTTCATCAAAGAGCATTTCGGTATCCCGCAAATCTCAACCGGAGACATGTTACGAGCCGCGGTGAAGGCAGGGACCGAGTTAGGCATTGCAGCCAAGAGGATCATGGACGCGGGTGGACTGGTCCCGGACGAGATCATCATTAATCTGGTGAAGGAGCGCATCACAGAAGAAGACTGTTCCAAGGGATTTCTGTTCGATGGATTTCCCCGGACCATCCCACAGGCAGATGCAATGAAGGCTGCAGGTGTTCCGATCGATTATGTGATCGAGATTGATGTAGCAGATGAGGAGATCATCAAACGTCTGTCCGGACGCAGGATTCATACCCCATCGGGTCGGATTTATCATGTGACACTCAACCCCCCTAAAATTGAGAATCGGGATGATGTGACAGGAGAGACACTGGTGCAGCGTGATGATGACAAGGAAGAGACCGTGAGAAAACGGCTTGAAATCTATCACGCGCAGACTGAACCATTGGTAGAATACTACTCAAAATGGGCCTCTGGAGGTGGAAAAGACGCTCCCAGATACGTGAAGACAACAGGAATCGGGTCGGTAGAAGGTATTCGAGAGCAGATCCTCTCGTCACTGAAGCAACTACAATCAGGATCGTGAGAGTTACCCTCAACACCCGGTCTTGATTCGAAAATAGGTTAATGAAGTATTCGCACTTATACCGGCAAGACTGCCGAAGAGTTAGATAAACCAGGAGAAAACGATATGGTTCCAAAGAATGCGTTTTATGCTCAATCGGGTGGTGTCACGGCGGTCATTAATGCGTCCGCTTCCGGCCTGATTGAAGCTGCCCGCAAGCACAAGGATAAGATCGGCAAGGTCTATGCAGGCCGTAATGGCATTATCGGTGCACTGACTGAGGACCTGATCGATACCACCAAAGAATCCGTCACCGCTATCAAGGCACTCCGTTACACCCCCTCAGGTGCGTTCGGATCATGCCGATACAAGTTGAAGAGCCTTGAGCAGAACCGCCGCGAGTACGAGCGTCTGATCTCAGTCTTCAAGGCCCATGATATTGGGTACTTCTTTTATAACGGTGGTGGAGACTCTGCCGATACCTGCCTCAAGGTGTCCCAACTGTCTGAAACACTGGGATATCCGATCCAGGCGATTCATGTCCCGAAGACCGTTGATAATGATCTACCGATTACCGATTGCTGTCCCGGATTTGGTTCTGTTGCAAAGTATATCGCTGTCTCAACACGCGAAGCGAGCTTCGACGTTGCCAGCATGTCAAAAACATCGACCAAGGTCTTCGTTCTGGAAGTGATGGGCCGTCATGCTGGATGGATTGCAGCTGCAGGCGGGCTGGCATCGAGCACGAACTGCGAGATCCCGATCGTCATTCTCTTTCCTGAGATCGCATTTGACCAAGTAAAGTTTCTTGCCAAGGTGAAGAGCTACGTCAAGAAGTTTGGATACTGCTCCGTGGTTGTGTCCGAGGGCGTAAAGGGTCCAGACGGAAACTTCCTCTCGGACCAGGGTCTGAGAGATGCATTCGGTCATGCACAGTTGGGTGGCGTTGCGCCGGTTGTGGCGAACATCATTAAGGATGGACTGGGTCTTAAGTATCACTGGGGTGTTGCAGATTATCTGCAACGTGCTGCACGTCATATCGCATCCAGAACCGATGTTGAGCAGGCCTATGCAATGGGCAAGGCTGCCGTTGAGTTTGCGATTAAGGGGCACAATGCAGTCATGCCCACGATCGATCGCTTATCCAACCAGCCCTACAAATGGAAGGTCGGTATGGCTCAACTCTCACAAGTCGCTAATGTGGAGAAGATGATGCCCAGCAACTTCATCACCAAGGATGGATTTGGAATTACCGAGAAGTGTCGTGAATACTTGACCCCTCTCATCAAGGGTGAAGACTATCCACCCTACCGGGATGGATTGCCTAGTTACGTACGACTGAAGAATGTTGCAGTCAAGAAGAAGCTGGGTAATTTCAAGATTTAAGCCTCACCGAGTTACTTTTACAAATAATCTGTTATACGGAATGATTAGGCCGGAATTCCGTATGCATTCTCAGACGGTCTGAACTTCATTGGAGATTTAAATGGGTAATGGTCTAATCATCGCAATCGTCTGCTCGATTGCTGCGCTTCTGTATGGAGCATTTTCGATTAGGTGGATTCTGAGCTTGTCTCCTGGCAATGAACGCATGCGCGAGATCGCGACTGCAATTCAGGAAGGGGCCTCGGCTTATCTGAACCGCCAATACACCACCATCAGTATCGTGGGTGTGATCCTCTTGGTGGCCATTTTTGTAGCACTCGGAATGAAGACCGCGGTCGGTTTTGCGCTAGGCGCATTCCTGTCAGGGATTGCAGGCTATATCGGCATGAATGTCTCGGTCCGTGCCAATGTACGTACCGCAGAAGCTGCCAGAGATGGCCTTAACGCAGCACTTGATGTTGCATTCAAGGGTGGAGCCATCACCGGCATGCTGGTGGTCGGTCTCGGACTTCTGGGCGTTGCAGGTTACTACGCCGTCCTGACTGTTGGGATGGGGACCAGTGCATCAGATGCGACCCATGCATTGGTAGGCCTTGCATTTGGTAGCTCACTGATTTCAATCTTTGCGCGTCTTGGTGGAGGGATCTTCACCAAGGGTGCAGACGTGGGCGCGGATCTGGTCGGTAAGGTTGAGGCCGGAATTCCTGAAGATGACCCACGCAATCCTGCGGTGATCGCCGATAACGTGGGTGATAACGTGGGTGACTGTGCTGGGATGGCGGCTGATCTGTTTGAGACTTATGCCGTAACCATCATCGCGACCATGCTTCTGGGAGGACTTCTGATCACAGACCCCGTCGTCGGTGCCAATGCTGTGATCTACCCACTGGTACTAGGCGGTTTTTCTATCATTGCATCCATCATCGGATGTTACTTTGTTAAGGCCCGTGAGGGTGGCAAGGTCATGAATGCACTCTACCGTGGACTGGCCGTTGCAGGGATACTGGCAGCGATCGTCTACTACCCCATCACGACCACGATGCTGGGTGATGGTGTCGTCATTGATGGCAAGAATATTTCTGCGATGAACTTGTACCTGGCCGGACTGGTTGGACTGGTACTGACCGCTGCCATGGTATGGATCACAGAGTACTACACCTCTACCGAGTATGGTCCTGTTCAGCATATCGCTGAGGCATCCAGTACCGGTCACGGCACCAACGTGATCGCAGGATTGGGCGTTTCCATGAAATCAACCGCCGCTCCAGTCTTGGTGGTCTGCCTTTCAATCTGGTGCGCTCAAGAGCTTGCTGGTCTTTACGGAATCGCGATCGCAGCAACATCGATGTTATCGATGGCAGGGATCATTGTTGCACTGGACGCTTACGGCCCGATTACTGATAACGCGGGTGGTATCGCTGAAATGGCTGGACTGCCGAAAGAGATTCGCGATATTACTGACCCTCTTGATGCAGTTGGCAATACCACCAAGGCTGTCACCAAGGGGTATGCCATCGGTTCAGCAGGTCTGGCAGCGCTGGTATTATTTGCAGATTACACCCACGCACTCTCAGGGTCAGGCAAGGTGCTGACCTTCGATCTGTCGGATCATATGGTCATCATCGGGTTATTCATCGGTGGTATGGTCCCCTACCTATTCGGCGCAATGGCGATGGAAGCGGTCGGTCGTGCTGCAGGATCTGTGGTGGTTGAAGTACGCCGTCAGTTCAAAGAGATACCAGGGATTATGGAAGGTACTGCCAAGCCAGATTATTCCAGAGCTGTGGATATGGTTACTAAGGCCGCCATCAAGGAGATGGTTGTTCCTTCACTTCTGCCGGTCGCGGTACCAGTCGCGGTGGGTCTGCTGCTGGGACCGGTCGCACTGGGTGGTGTACTGATCGGTGCAATCATCACAGGTATCTTCGTTGCCATCTCCATGACTGCCGGTGGCGGTGCTTGGGATAATGCCAAGAAGTACATTGAGGATGGACACTTTGGTGGTAAGGGTTCTGAGGCTCACAAGGCCGCAATCACTGGTGATACCGTTGGTGACCCCTACAAGGATACCGCTGGACCTGCGGTCAATCCTCTGATCAAGATCATGAACATTACTGCACTATTGATCGTTCCACTGCTGTAAAGTAAATTTATGTGAGTCCAACAAGGCACGCCACAAGAAATTCTGGCGTGCCTTGTTTCTGGTGAGAACTGAATTGAA
>CAJBQQ010000031.1 GCA_903957805.1 uncultured Pseudomonadota bacterium
AAATCTTCGCGACCTTCCTGCAAGCATCAAGACCATCCTAGAAAAGATTCCAGCATCGGCCCATCCAATGGATGTCTTGCGTACCGGTGTATCTGCACTCGGCACAATATCTCCGGAAGCGGCAGATCACTCTAGCAGTGGCGCGCGTGATCTGGCTGATCGTCTACTGGCCTGTCTAGGCTCGATGCTGATTTACTGGTATCAGTATGTTCGTAATAACCGTCGTATCGATCTGGCGACTGACGACGATTCGATTGGGGGCCACTTCCTACACCTACTTCACGGCCAACCTCCACCGAAGCCATGGGTCAAGGCGATGGATACCTCATTGATTTTGTACGCAGAACATGAATTCAATGCTTCCACATTCACTGCTCGCGTGATCGCCGGTACCGGAGCGGATTTCTACTCTGCTATTACCGGTGCCATTGGTGCACTGGGCGGACCCAAGCATGGAGGAGCGAATGAAACTGCTTTTGAAATTCAAAAGCGTTATACAAGCGCAGATGAAGCTGAGATCGACATACGCCAGCGTGTTGCAGACCGTGAAATAATTACCGGTTTCGGGCATCCGGTATATACCATCGCCGATCCTCGAAATAAAGTTATCAAAGAAATCGCGAGGGAGTTGTCGGTAACTGCGGGAGACTTACAGATGTATAACATTGCGGCAAGACTGGAAGAAGTCATGTGGGATAGCAAGAGAATGTTCCCTAATCTGGACTGGTTCTCCGCTGTGACCTACCACATGATGGGAGTGCCGACAGCTATGTTCACTCCACTATTCGCTATCTCCCGAACCAGTGGTTGGGCTGCTCATATCATTGAGCAGCGTCTAGATAACAAGATCATCCGACCCTCTGCCAATTACATCGGCCCAGACGACCAAAAATTCATACCGATTGAAGAGAGGCCTTGAGAAAGGACTCGAGTACTTCTTACTCGATTCATAGGTGAAACTAGTAGCCACCCAGCACCCTCATGCTATCAACCATCAATTGAAGAGCGGTTACGTCACTGTGTTAACAATCCAACTACAAGCTACATCCCCATACAAGTCACCTTCAACTGGCTGTTAGCGATCTTCTTGTCTCGGTACGTCAATATCACCCTTGAGCATCTTCCGGTTTCCTCTTCCTAGGCGTTAGATCCCCTGATCATTGCCGCATACGGCAATAGTCTCCATCCCCTCCTCCTTTCCATATTCAGCCCAACCGCTAAAAGCCCAAGATAATTAGGACTTTTATATATTAAGATTTTTATATAATTGGCATAACTCTTGCTTTAAAGTAATTGATTTATCATATTTTATTGCTGGATAAGAAATTGAATGAGGGAATCTAACCTCATTCGATTGGCTTTGCCGTGGAGGAGCATCAATAGAAATTGTTTTCAGAACCGAACAGCAGTTGATACACGTAGCTTAAATGTGTGGAGTTAAATTACTTCAGGCTCACCTTTGGGTGGGTCTGGCTGCTCGTCATAGTTAAACAGGAACGCATTGCCTCAAACAATTAACACCAACCTCGCTTCACTGAACGCACAGCGTAACTTAAAAGTCTCGCAAAGCGCTCTATCGACTTCATTACAGCGATTATCTACAGGTCTTCGGATCAATAGCGCCAAAGATGACGCTGCCGGACTGTCGATCTCTGAAAGGATGACAGCCCAGATTCGAGGGATGAATCAAGCTGCACGCAATACCAATGACGCCATCTCTTTGTCTCAAACCGCAGAAGGGAACCTACAAGAGATCAGCAATATTCTCCAACGAATGCGTGAGATCGCGGTGCAGTCAG
>CAJBQQ010000032.1 GCA_903957805.1 uncultured Pseudomonadota bacterium
ATACCGCTCCGACGCTATAGGCGTGCTTGGCAACAGCGCACGCTGGCTAGCCTCATTACTCTTTGGAGGGTTAGGCAAGTACAGCGCGGTCTCCCTGCTCGACAACTCACCATTTACACAGCTACTACAACATAACGTACCACTACACGCGATCCAAAAGAATATCCAAAGCGGCGCCTTGTATGCCTTGGGTATTACCGCATGGGGCTACACCTCTAGTCAGTCGGTTACATTTTATCAGGGTGCGGATGCTATCTCTCCCTGGAAACGATCAAGCCGTCTTGGTATTGCGTCACGTATTGGCATTGAACACCTTGTGGCATCTTCCGCCATTCCATTTCTTTTCCCAGCAATTAAACTTAATCGTGAGTACTTTGGTGATGGCTCTATGCGTCAATACGCACCCATCAGCCCGGCACTTCATCTGGGTGCAGAACGAGTAATGGTGATAGGAGTTCGCAAGGCGGACGACACTCCACCCGACCGCATAAAAGTTGAAGGCTATCCGCCACCGGCACAAATTGCGGGGCATGTCATGGGAAGCATTTTTCTTGATAATCTTGACGTTGATCTGGAACGACTTCAACGTATGAATAGCACCATTCAGCTCGTTCCAGAAGATCGGCTTCATTGTAATGACAGTCCTCTACGTCGAGTTGAGTCGTTATTGATCTCTCCTAGCAGAGAGATCAGTGAGATGGCAGAACAACATGCCCACTCTCTACCGCGCACCATTCGCCTCTTTTACCGTGCTGTCGGCGCAATGAATCGTGATGGCTCCGCACTACTGAGCTACTTACTATTTGAAGAATCCTTCTGCCGAGCACTCATTGAGTTGGGTTATCAAGATACAATGCCGCGCTCTAAGGAAATACTACAGTTCCTTGGGTTTGATACAACAGACTGAACAAGCACTGATATAATCCTGCGTCGGAATTGTCGTTCTGGAAAAGTCTAGGCGGCATGACCACGACCCATACCCGACCACTTCATCTTCAGAGATTTTTATATGGATATTGCCAGCCCAGAATTCTGGGTAGCAGTAATGCAAATTATTGCAATTGACATTGTTCTGGGGGGCGACAATGCTGTCGTTATTGCGCTCGCTAGCCGGCGCTTACCCGAAAAACAGCGTAACCAAGCAATCTTCTGGGGGGTGTTTGGCGCCATTGGGCTGCGTGTAGTATTGATTTTCTTCGCCCTTGCGTTACTAGCGATTCCTTTTCTGAAAATTGTTGGCGCGGGACTACTATTATGGATAGGAGTGAAACTACTTCAACCTGAACCTGATGGTGGCGGACACGAGATTGATGCCAGTACGACCCTGTTTGGAGCGATCAAGACTATTATTATTGCCGATGCGGTAATGAGCCTGGACAATGTCATCGCTATTGCGGGCGCTGCCAAGGATAGCATCGGTCTGGTTATTTTCGGTTTGGTCGTGAGTGTACCCATCATCGTGTGGGGCAGCAAACTGGTGATGAAACTCATGGATCGTTTCCCCATGACCATCGTCATCGGCGCCGGACTTCTTGGCTGGATAGCAGGTGATATGACAATCACCGATGCCGTTACTAAAGAGTGGGGAGAGGGTATACCGTTGCTGCAATGGATCGCTCCGACAGTCGGCGCACTTCTAGTTGTCATTCTCGGCAAGTGGCTAGCCGCCCGAGCATCGGCCCAAATGGCTGCACGGGCGCTACAGCCAACTGACCTAGCTGATAGCGACCAGCACCCGCCAAAATCGTAACCATAAACCACGGAAGATCATGCTAAGAATTCTTTTGCCAGTAGATGGTTCCAACAACTCCAATAAGTCCGTATCGGATTTCATCAGACTACTCGGTTGGTATAAAGAAACGCCAGAAATTCATTTACTCAATGTCCAGCCTCCCTTACATGGCGGCGTCTCCAGCTTTATCGATAGAGAAAATATTAAGCAATACCACCAGGAGGAAGGATTTAAAGGTCTACAGTCGGCCCGTGATTTGTTAGATCAGGCGGGCATTGTCTACCAGCCCCACATCCTCGTCGGCGACCCGGCCGAAATGATCGTACACTGCGCCGCCGAAAAAAAATGCGATCAGATCGTCATCGGTCCGCGTGGATTGGGAGGAGCCAAAGGATTGCTAATGGGCTCTGTTGCCAACAAACTAATGCAACTTTCACCGCTACCCGTACTTCTGATTAAGTGAAAAAACAAGGCGACTACTGCAAGTAGGACCCTTAACCTAAACTTGTTCTAAGCAAGCCTTCAACATCAGCGCCGAGACCTATCGCTACCCCCATTAAGCGCAAGGACCATCGCCGGGTTTGAGTCCTCGGGAACTGTCGCAGATGGTACCGGTCATTCCCCACGTCAAGCCTGATGTCCCAGCTGCCGGACTTGGTGCATAAGTAAAATCCATAGCAGCTCCAGAACTGGTGGTCGCAGAGCTTGTCCCCGCCAGAACTCCATTACGTAGAGTGAAGTCTTTAACATTGACTGAAGCAAGGGGTGCTGGAATACCAAACGCACCCGCATTACAGTTGGCTAGAGTTCCACTATTCTGATAACACGCCCCGATTGCCAATTTGTACGGCGCCAACTCAGCCACTGTGTCGGCTGCCCGGGTACGCGAAATATAATTGCCATACTGCATGACCGCAATCGTCGCCAGGATGCCAACAAGCCCCACCACGCTCATTGTTTCGATCAAAGTCAGCCCCTTTTTTGCTTGTTGCATGCTTTATCTCCCTTAAGATTTATTTAAGACACCCAAACGAACTCAGTTTGGCGTGAGCAGAAATCGCACTAACTCATGCCATCGATTACAGGCAATACAGATAACGCCGCAAAGAACTCATTATGGCAATAAAATTATTCGTAGCGTAGCGCCTCAACCGGCCGCAAGGATGCTGCCTTCTTCGCCGGGTAGAAGCCAAAGAATATCCCCACCGCTGAGGCAAAAAAGAATGCTAGTCCAACCATCCCGAGCGTAATGACAACCACCATATCCGCCGCACGGCTTACCGCCCAGGCGCCGCCAATTCCAAGCGCAACCCCAGCCAGGCCGCCTAGGATACAGATTACCAAAGCCTCCAGCAGAAATTGTGTGAGAATGGCGCGGCGATTAGCACCGATCGCCATACGGATGCCAATCTCTCGAGTGCGTTCAGTCACCGATACCAGCATTATATTCATGATACCAATACCACCGACCAACAAGGATACCGAAGCAATCGCTCCAAGCATCAGCGACATCACCTTAGCCGCACCGGTAGCGACTGCAGCAAGGGCCGCCATGTTGCGAACGGTGAAGTCACTATCCACACCCTCTGCCAGACGGTGGCGTTGGCGCAGCAACTGATTAATCTCACTCTCAGCCTCTTCCATTACTTCGGGTGACTTTCCCTGCACCATCATAAAACGGATTGTTCCAGGAAACTGACTGCCAAAAATTTGACGTTGGCCGGTAGTGAGTGGAATAAACACACTGTCATCCTGATCGCGTCCATCCAGACTCTGCCCCTTAGCAGCAAGTACCCCTGTAACTATGAAGGGACTCTTCTTAATGCGTATCGTCTTCCCTGTTGGGTCCTCATCACCAAATAGGTTTTTTGCGGTTACCTGCCCCAAGACTACAACGCGTGCGGCTGAACGAAAGTCAGTATCAGTAAATACCTCTCCATCTTCCGTGCTCCAGTTTCGCACCCTGAAATAGTCCGTCGTCACGCCGGTGACGACCGTACTCCAGTTATTAGCGCCAAAATTTAATTGCGCCGTCCCGGTGATGATCGGCGCAACCGCCTTGATCGAGGGTAGGCCTGCTACAGCCTGCGCATCCCCGAGGGTTAAGGTCTGAACACTGCCACTCGTTTGGCGCATTGCCCCGGAGGAGGTGGCCCCAGGCAGCACAATAAACAGATTACTACCCATTGAGGCAATTGCCTGATTGACGGTCGCTTGAGCACCTTGACCAATGGACAGCATCAGCACCACTGCCGCCACACCAATGATCATCCCGAGCATCGTCAAACCGGTGCGCAATCGGTTAAGACGCAGTGCCCGTAGCGCCTCGCCAATAATGGCTAATAGGTTCAGGAATCCACCTTGCTGTCATGTATCACCCGTCCGTCTTTCAGCCGCACTAACCGGCTCGCATACGCAGCAATATCATCCTCATGAGTTACTAACACAATGGTGATACCTTTCTCTCGATTGAGGCGCTCGAAAACCCCCATGATTTCACCGCTGGTTTGGGTATCTAGGTTGCCGGTAGGCTCATCCGCCAGAATAAGTTGCGGGTTGTTGACCAAGGCACGACTGATAGCGACACGCTGCTGCTGACCACCCGAGAGCTGATTGGGTTGATATTCAGAAAATTTGCCGAGACCCGTCTGCTGTAACAGCTCCTGTGCTCGCTGACGGCTCTCAGTGCGGCTCACCCCCGCATAAAGTAGCGGCGTCGCCACGTTATCCAGAGCCGTCATGCGTTTCAACAGGTTAAACCCCTGGAATACGAATCCGAGATTGTGATTTCGTACACTCGCAAGCTCCTCCTCCGAGAGGGACGCCACATCACGGCCGGCGAGCCAATAGTGCCCGCTTGTGGGAGTGTCAAGACAGCCTAACAGATTCATCAGGGTGGACTTACCAGAACCAGAGTGCCCCATAATGGCGACAAACTCCCCGCGATTGATACTCAGACTCACATCGTACAGAACCTGGCTATTGACCGTTCCATTGACGCCGCTCTCCAGGCTGTAGGTCTTGCAAAGTCGGTCTACCCTAATCAACGGCTCAGCAGATAATTCGGACTGAACTGACATCATCAGAACATTCTTAGCTTGAAGTTGCTACCCGACTTATCCTTATTTGTAGCCTCTCGCACTACCAGCTTGTCACCCTCCTTAATTCCACCCTCAGTGATCTCCGTGAAGGCTCCATCAGCGATGCCGGTCTTAACATTGACTGGAACAGGCTTACCATCTTCCAGTCGGTAGAGTACCGGCTTGCTTGATTGCTTAGTGGCCGCGCTATCAGTATCACTTGGCTTATACCGTAGCGCCGCATTGGGCGCTCTCAACACCGAATCCTTCTGATTAACTGCGAACCGCACATTGGCGGTCATGCCTGGCAGCAGCGCACCGTCCTCATTGGCTACCGTCACCAC
>CAJBQQ010000033.1 GCA_903957805.1 uncultured Pseudomonadota bacterium
CAGACCATTCATATACCGGAAATACCTTGATTTTGGTGCTTATGAATCGATGCGCGGTCTGCACTCGCAAATCCGCAAAGAGGTTCGTCGACGTGAGATCCATGATGATATCAAGCTCGGACCCGGTGGTATTCGCGAAATTGAATTTATCGCACAGGTATTTCAGTTGGTACGTGGAGGTCGTGATGCTGATCTGCGTGTTCGCCCAACTCTCGCTGTTCTGCGGTGTCTTCAAGAGAAAAATCAATTACCGGATAAAACGGTTTTGGAGTTAGTGGATGCCTATCATTTTCTGCGTAATCTGGAACACCGGTTGCAGTATCTCGATGATCAGCAGACTCACATGTTGCCAGGTACTTCAGCAGATCAAGAGCTGATATCAACCTCCATGGGATTTCCAAGTCATGTTGACTTCTTGCAGAGGCTTGATACTCACCGTAGGAATGTGACTCGTCACTTTGAATTAGTCTTTGCTGCTCCTCAAGAATCTCAAAATAATGAAACTCTGGCTTGGTTATGGCAAGAACACTCGGGAGATGAATCGGAAACCAAGGCTGCGACTGATCAACTGACCGCAATAGGATTCTCAGATCCAGCGGCAGTGCTATTTCGTCTGCAAGAATTCCGCCGTAGCGGCCGTTATAGGCAGTTACCTGAATCCAGTCGGAGGCGGGTTGATTCGTTGGTTCCTTCCATCATAGAAGTGGCAGTCAAGTTTTCGCCGGCTGATCAGACACTGGAACGTATGTTGCAGTTGCTGGAGAGTGTAAGCCGTCGCGCGGCCTATCTCGCTCTGTTATTAGAATTCCCGCAAGCTTTGGAACGTATAGCCAAGCTTGCCAGTACTAGCCAATGGGCGAGTGAGTATCTGGGTCGGCATTCGATCTTGTTGGATGAATTACTCAATCCGGCTGATCTTAACAGCATACCCGACTGGACCAGAGTTAAGACGGAATTGGCGCAACAGTTAAATGAGGCCAACCAGCTCGGCGATGATACCGAGCAACAGATGGATGTGCTGCGGCATTTCCAACATGCTCAAGTATTCCAGTTGTTGGTCAGGGATCTTGAGGGTCTGTTGCCGTTGGAAACGCTGAGTGATCATTTGACTGAGCTTGCTGATTTAGTACTGAATACGGTATTGAACCTAGCATGGTCAGGCCTGAGAAGGAGGCACCGTGATCTCCCCGCTTTTGCGATCATCGGCTACGGTAAGCTGGGTGGGAAAGAGCTTGGCTATGCATCTGATCTTGATATCATCTTTCTATATAATGATTCCCATCCTGATGCCCCTGAGATTTACGCTAGGCTTGCTCAGCGAATTAATTCCTGGCTTACCAGCTACACTTCGGCAGGGCTTCTTTATGAGGCCGATCTGCGCCTTCGCCCCAATGGCAGCAGCGGTCTGTTAGTGAGTTCCATTGAAGCTTTTGAGCAATACCAACGGAACCAGGCTTGGATGTGGGAGCATCAGGCGTTGACACGGGCTCGCTTCGTAGTGGGTGATTGCCAGGTAGGGAATGCTTTTGAGAGTCTTCGTAAGGAGGTTCTTTGCCAACGACGTGACCTGGAGAATCTGAGGAATGAGGTTCTTTTAATGCGTCAGAAAATGCTAGATACTCATCCCAA
>CAJBQQ010000034.1 GCA_903957805.1 uncultured Pseudomonadota bacterium
AATTCCAAATTTTTGTGCCACATGCTCCCCCAACGCCTGGACACCATAACGCTCGGTAGCATGATGTCCAGCCGCAATGAAGGCAACACCGGATTCACGTGCGGCATGTACATTCTGTTCTGAAATTTCACCGGTGATGAATGCATCTACACCTAACTGAATCGCTTCATCGAAATAATTCTGAGCTGCGCCAGTACACCAAGCTATTCGGTGAACTGGTTTTTTTTCATCACCAATCATCAAGGGACTTCGTGACAATAGCTGCCCTATGTTTTTTCCAAAATCTTTCAACGTCATGGCCTGAGGTAGGATCCCCTGTGCAGCAATGCTCTGTTCGCCAAAACGACCGGTCTCGATGAGGCCGAGTCTGTGTCCGAGTTGAGCGTTATTACCCAATTCCAAATGAACATCCAGCGGTAGATGATAAGCGAGTAGGCTGATATCATTCTCTATCAGTATCGCAATGCGACGGCGTTTCCTGCCGGTTAAGCATTGATTCTCACCGCGCCAGAAATAACCATGATGAACTAACACGGCATCAGCACCCGCGGCCACAGCAGCTTGCAGGAAATCAAATGAGGCGGTTACACCACTAACCAGCTTACGTATCTCGCTTCGTCCTTCCACTTGCAGTCCATTTGGGCAATAATCATGTATATGGTTAACGTCGAGCAATTGATTCAGGTAGATTTCGAGTTCATTCAGTCGCATCAATGTTTCCCTCTGTTTTTTATGGAAATTATTCTGGTACTGAAATCTAGATAAAAATATGCATAAGCTCTGGTTAATTTTCGCACAAACAGTAACGATATTCCTTGCGGTATTGTTTGTTGTCTCTACCTTGCGTCCTGAACTATTACCTCAAGGTAATCATGTCGGCGTCGGCATGGTGACGCTGAAGGAAGCTATCCGCGATGGTGCATCCAAGCCTGGAGGCTTTAGTGATGCCGTGCAAATCGCAACTCCGTCAGTAGTGAATGTGTTTACCAGTAAGGAAGTCAAGGTACCTGCTCATCCGCTATTGGATGATCCCATGTTTCGACGTTTCTTTGGTGACCGTTTCGAATCGCAGTCTCGGCGAGCATCAAGCCTTGGCTCCGGTGTAATCGTAAGTCCAGAAGGCTATATCCTTACCAACCATCATGTGGTCGAGGCCGCGGATGAGATCGACATAGCGTTGATGGATGGCAGAAAAGCCAGGGCGCGCATCATTGGTTCGGATCCAGAGACTGACCTTGCTGTTATAAAAGTCAATATGGGAGTTCTACCAGCTATGACTTTTGGACACTCAGATCACGCCAAGGTGGGTGATATGGTGCTTGCTATCGGCAACCCATTTGGTGTCGGACAGACTGTAACTATGGGCATTATCAGCGCGCTGGGAAGATCGCATCTAGGTATTAATACTTTTGAGAATTTTATTCAGACCGATGCTGCTATTAATCCAGGGAATTCTGGTGGCGCACTAGTGGATGCTTCCGGAAACCTGATCGGTATTAATACTGCAATTGTTTCCCCAAATGGCGGATCACTTGGCATTGGCTTTGCGATTCCTGCCAATATTGCCAAGCAGATAATGGAGCAGATCATTCAAACGGGTGGCGTGACACGTGGCTGGATTGGTGTAGAGGTACAAGATTTGACTCAGGAGTTGGCGGAGTCATTTAAACGCGGCAGCGCCGACGGTGCATTGATTGCGGGGGTGCTTAAGGATGGCCCGGCCGATAAGGCCGGAATGAAGCCTGGGGATATCGTTGTGGCAGTGGGCGGTAAAGTGGTCAATGATTCCTCAGTCATGCTTAATCTGATCGCAGCACTTCCTCCGGGAGAGACTGGTGCTATTACAGTGGTCCGTAGCCAGGTGGAGAAAATCGTCAAAATAAAGGTTGGAAAACGACCTAAGCCATCTCCTCAGGAAGTAGATCAGAATACGATGGAATAGCGCTAGAGATAACCCTAGTCAATCGGTTTAGGGCTTAACGACTTTCCTTGGCCTCAGTCTCATCCTGACTCTGTTTCTTTTCTTCATCACTCGTGAACTGACAACTTTTAACTGATAAAGATTTCCCCATGAAAACTGCAACCAGGATGCCCAGCTCATAGAGTAGATAAAGTGGTACTGCCAGCATGAATTGCGAAACCACATCGGGCGGTGTAAAGATCGCACCAACCACGAATGCACCGACCAGGACGTAGCTGCGGATATCTTTCAATTTAGCAATCGAAATAACGCCCATTCGGACCAGCATTACGACGAGTACCGGTACTTCAAAAGTTACGCCAAAGGCCATGAACATGGTCAGGACAAAGTCGAGATACTTGCCGATATCGGTCATGACTGCCACACCTTCAGGTGCAAAATGAGTGACGAACTCGAATACCAATGGCAGTGCGGCGAAGTAGGCAAATGCCATTCCACAGATGAACAGGAAGCTGCTAGCAAGAACCAACGGCAATACCATGCGTTTTTCGTGTGAATATAGCCCCGGCGCAACGAAGGCCCACACCTGGTAGAGAGTGTGCGGTAATGTGATTACCACAGCAGCCATCATCGCAACTTTCATCGGAACAAAGAATGGGGTGACAATTTCCGTGGCAATCATCTGCCCACCTTGCGGTAGTTGTTCCAGAAGGGGTTGTGCCAGAAGCGAGTAAAGTTCCCGTGCATAATAGGCACAGGGCAGAAATCCCAGCAACAGAACTCCGAATGCACGTATTAGCCTAGTGCGCAATTCCATCAGATGTGAAATGAAGGTATCTTCAGTGCTCATGTCATCACGGGGTAGGGCAATGGGCGTTGATGCGGTTGTATTGATCCACCAGTACGAGTGTGTTATTTGAAAGTCGCACTACTGGCATCGTCAGGAAGTTTCCTAGTTGCATCATCTGCCTCTGGATTCTGTTTAGATGCAGGCCCAGTTTGGGCGGTATTGAATTCCGCCAATGATCTGTCCACTGTCACGATTTCTTGTAGTGGTACAGAAATTGCCGGGGTCTTCCTTGTTTCCTGTAACTGATTTATTTCTTGCCGAATCGTATCATCAAAAGTATGGGTAGCTTCCTGCATTGAATTTTTTAGTTTCTTTAGCTCTTCTAGCTCCATTTCATGCCGGATATCACTTTTGATATTATCTGCGTAACGTTGCGCACGTCCGAATAGATATCCCAAGGTCCGGGCGACCTTGGGGAGTCGCTGTGGGCCCACCACGATCAGCGCCACAATTGCAATGATCAGTATTTCAGCGAAACTGATATCGAACATTTTTTATGCGGGTCGTGGACTGAGAACAGTATCGAGGGGTTATATTTCTACCTAAGGGGTGATTCAATCAGCCTAGCTTTTGTTGTAGCTATCACGATTTTGTTTGTGACTTGTCTCTGACCTCGCTCTCGATGGTTTGACCGCCCATCTGCTGTGGGGGGGAGGTATTTTCTTCATCAGCACCTTTCACACCCTCTTTAAAACCCTTCACTGCCCCCCCTAGGTCGCTACCGAGATTACGTAGTTTCTTGGTGCCAAATATCAAAACGACAATCACCAGAACCACCAGCCAATGCCAGATGCTGAATGTCCCCATCATTTACTCCTTTATCTCTGGTGATGAATCATCACAGGTAAACATTCGGTGCCACCAACAATATGGATATGGAGGTGATAAATTTCTTGCCCACCTACCCGTCCCGTATTGATAATGGTGCGAAAGCCGTCTGTGCAGCCTTGATCTTTCGCTAATTTTGGCACCAGTAGCATAATCTTACCCAGCAAATCGCGGTGCTGTTCCGTAATCTCGGTCAATGAAGATATATGCAACTTGGGTATCAGCATGAAATGTACCGGTGCTGCTGGATGGATATCATGAAATGCGAGAACCTCCGCATCTTCATATACCTTATTACAAGGTACTTCCCCCCTTACAATTTTGCAGAATAAGCAGCCTTCCATTTTTATTCGATTTTCCGCGACGCTTTCTCGGCTACTCCGGAAACTCCTTCACGCCGCTGTAGTTCATTCAGCACATCGTTCGGTCCTAGACCATGATGTGCGAGCAATATTAAGCAATGGAACCACAGGTCTGCAGTCTCGCGTACGATATTCTCTTTATCACAGTCTTTTGCAGCCAATAGCGTTTCGGTGGCCTCTTCCGTTATTTTTCTGAGTATCTTGTCATTTCCTTCGTGCAGTAATTTTGCGACATATGAAGTAGCAGGGTCACCATTCTTGCGAGACTCAATGGTTTCCGCTAGACGGCAGAGAATCGTCGATTCTGTCATTTCTTGTAGATTTCTTCAGGATTCTTGATTACCGGCTCAGTGACCACCCACCGGTCATTTTTTAGATGGTTGTAGAAGCAGCTATGTCTACCGGTATGACAGGCAATGCCACCAGCCTGCTGAACCGTTAGCAGCAAAACATCCCCATCGCAGTCCATGCGAATTTCCTTTATTTTCTGGACGTTACCGGATTCTTCACCTTTGCGCCAGAGTTTCTTGCGGGAGCGTGACCAGTATACCGCCTCACCCGTCTCTACGGTGAGGCGTAATGCTTCGCGGTCCATCCAAGCGACCATCAATACGTGGCCGGTATTGGCCTCCTGAGCCACTGCCGTCACTAATCCGTCATCGGACCAGTTTACCTTGTTGAGCCAAGTAACGGACATAGATACAGGATCCTAGTTTGGTGGAAAGACCTCTTAAGCTCGATTTTAACACTATAGTCTAACTTCAATCCCATGTTGAGCCATATACTCCTTAGCCTGCCGGATACTATATTCACCGTAATGAAATATGCTTGCCGCAAGAACGGCCTCGGCATGGCCCTGTATTACACCATCCACTAGATGTTGGAGACTGCCCACCCCACCACTGGCAATGACCGGTATGTCCAATGCATCTGATACCGCTCGAGTCAGCCCCAGATCAAAACCATTGTGGGTCCCATCTCTATCCATACTCGTAAGTAGAATTTCACCTGCTCCTAGAGATTGCATTTTCATTGCCCATTCCACTGCATCAAGACCGGTAGCTCTGCGTCCACCATGGGTAAATACTTCCCAGCGGTTCGTATCGAGATCCACACCACTCACTCTCTTGGCATCTATTGCAACCACGATACATTGAGAACCATAATGGCCTGCGGCATCTGCTACTAGTTGAGGATTCTGAATGGCGGATGTGTTAATGCTTACCTTATCAGCGCCCGCATTCAATAGTCTGCGTACATCCCCCACTTCACGAACTCCTCCTCCCACAGTTAACGGGATGAAGACTTGAGCTGCAACTTCTTCAATGATACGTAAAATAATGTCACGATTGTCAGAGCTGGCGGTGATGTCTAGGAATGTTAGCTCATCAGCTCCTTGTTCATCGTAACGGCGTGCGATCTCAACGGGATCACCCGCGTCCCGTAGGGCTACGAAGTTGATACCCTTGACCACGCGCCCATTGGTTACATCGAGGCAGGGGATAATACGTTTGGCGAGACCCATAAGAGTTAAGACCTTTTACCCTAAAGGTAATCAGAGACACAGAGGCATTCAGGCAAGTAAATAATTGAGTTTATCTGTCTAAGCCTCACGGGCCTATGGTGATGAATTAGTGAGGAGATTGCTGACTCAGGGGTTGGCGTTAAGAGTATCGGCTAACTCCTGTGCCGCCCTGAAGTCCAGGGAACCTTCGTAAATGGCACGGCCAGTGATGGCCCCCATGATGCCTTCCGATTCGACTTCGCACAGCGCTTTGACATCATCGAGGTTGGTGATGCCTCCGCTAGCAATGACCGGAATGGTGAGCGCTCTAGCCATTTCTACGGTTGCCTTGATATTGACGCCACTGAGCATGCCATCGCGACCGATGTCGGTATAGATGATCGCTTGGACCCCATAATTTTCGAATTTCTTGGCCAAATCAATTACGTTGTGACCGGTGACTTTTGACCAGCCATCGACTGCTACCTTGCCATCTTTCGCATCCAGACCCACCATGATATGGCCAGGAAAGGCATAGCAGGCATCGTGCAGGAACCCGGGTGTTTTCACCGCCGCAGTTCCTATAATAACGTAGGTGATGCCATCATCTAGATAGCGTTCAATGGTTTCAAGGTCGCGGATACCGCCGCCCAATTGAATCGGAATTCTGTCGCCAATAGTTTCGACAATGGCGCGGATTGCTGGTCCATTCTTTGGTTTGCCCGCGAATGCCCCATTTAGATCGACCAAGTGTAAGCGACGTGCGCCTTGCTGCAACCAATGCTCAGCCATGGACGCAGGGCTCTCTGAAAACACAGTGGCCTCTTCCATTATTCCTTGTTTAAGGCGGACACAGTGCCCATCTTTCAGGTCTATCGCAGGAATGATTAGCATTTTGAATCGGAGTTAAATTGTTGGGGTTTGATATTCTGTATGTGAAGAAAATTCATGCGCGGACATGACCGGTCTAGTTTGTGGCAGATGGTTCCCATTGCACAAAATTCCCAAGTAGAGTCAGCCCCGCCGAATGGCTTTTTTCTGGGTGAAACTGGACGGCGAAAATATTATCCCTTGCCACTGCACATGTAAACTGAAAAGGATAAAAACTGTAGCCCGCTACCGGTTCAAGGTTGTCGGCGTCGACATAGTAACTATGTACGAAATAAAAGCGTGCATCGTTATTGATTCCATGCCACAGCGGATGCTCGATAGCCTGATGGACCTGATTCCAGCCCATATGGGGCACCTTGAGTTTCTGCCCATCAGCATTATGCATTGCCGCCGCGGCAGGGAATCGCCGTACCTTTCCCGGCAGGATTCCCAGACCTTTCACATTTCCTTCTTCGCTGGTTTCAAACAGCATCTGTAAGCCGAGACATATGCCGAGAAATGGTTTGTTAGCAGCGGCATGCATTACTGCATCGCGCAAACCACGTGAATCCATTTCATGCATGCAATTAGGCATCGCACCCTGACCTGGGAAAACGACACGTGAAGCTTGTCTGACGACTACGGGGTCGCTAGTAATGACCACGGTTGCCTTAGGGGCAACGTGCTCTAGAGCTTTTGACACGGAGCGAAGATTCCCCATGCCGTAGTCAACGATTGCGATGTCAGTCATGCTGCAAAGAGAGGTAAGGAGGTTACAGAGAACCTTTGGTAGATGGGATTATGCCGGCGGCACGTGGATCTGGTTCTATCGCAACCCTTAGCGCTCGGCCAAATGCCTTGAATACAGTTTCCGCCTGATGGTGGGCATTTCCTCCAGACAGGTTGTCAATGTGCAGCGTGACCAAGGCATGGTTAACGAAACCTTGGAAAAACTCATTTGTCAGATCTACGTCAAACTCGCCGATGCGGGCACGTACGAAATTGACATTAAACTCCATGCCAGGGCGTCCGGAAAGATCCACCACTACCCGTGACAAGGCCTCGTCCAAGGGAACATACGCATGACCATAACGGCGCAGACCTTTTTTATCCCCGATAGCTTGTGCGAATGCTTGACCTAAAGTGATGCCTATATCCTCGACCGTGTGATGGGCATCAATGTGCAAATCCCCTTGAGCGGTAATTTCGAGGTCTATCATGCCGTGGCGGGCCACCTGATCCAGCATATGGTCAAGAAACGGAATACCAGTATTCAGTAATGCTTTGCCGGTTCCATCCAGATTGATGTTGACGCTGATCTGGGTTTCCAAAGTATTTCGGGTGATTTGTATCTGGCGCATGATTGTTTGGGTTACAGTTTTATTTCAGTTAATTGGCTGTTTGATCGAGGCCTGAAGTGCTGCTAGGAATTGCATATTCTCATCGGAGGTCCCAACCGTTACACGCAGACAATTCTTCAGTAACGGATGTGAGCCATCGAGATTCTTGATCAGTACGCCACGTTGTTTAAGCCCTTGAAACACTTGGCCAGCATCGGCCGTCCGTATTAAAATGAAATTTGCATCTGTCGGAAAGACCTCAACTCCAACCATTGCTTGTAAAGCTCGTACTAAAACTGCACGCTCGGCTTTAATGGATGAGGCCTGTTGCAGCAGGATATCGATATGCTGCAACACTTTTTCTGCTATCAGCTGAGTAGCAACCCCCACATTATACGGTAAACGCAGTTTTTCTAGTTGTGTCAACCACTCTGGTCTGCCGATGAGCAGCCCCAGCCTTAAACCAGCTAGGCCTAGTTTGGAGAGTGTGCGCATCAGAAGTAGGTTGGGATATTGTGCAAGTCTGTCAATCAAGCTCGCATCTGCGAAAGCATGGTAGGCCTCATCTATCACCACCAAGCCAGGAGCAGCATCAAGAATTTGCAAGATAGAGGCGTCGTCAAAAAGATTGCCCGTGGGATTGTTAGGGTAGGCCAGGAAGATCAGCGCTGGCTGATGTTGGCTGATGGCGTCGAGCATTTCATCCAGATCAAGGGTGAAATCGTCTTTCAATGGCACCCCTGCATAACTCATACCTGCGAAAGTCGCAATCATGCGGAACATTACAAATGCGGGTTCAACGCTCAGTAATACTGCGCCGGGCTTGGCTACGGCCAGTGCTATGATCTGGATAATCTCGTCTGATCCGTTCCCTAATAGGATATCCATCCCCGGAGGGATATCCAGCGCCTCTCGCAATCGGTCCTTAAGGTGTGAGGCACTTGCATCCGGGTAACGGTTGAGAGGTGCCTCTGCAGTCAGTTGCGCAATTTCATTCCGTAATGATTGTGGCAGATTAAAGGGATTCTCCATCGCATCCAGTTTTACCATGCGATTAGCTGGCTGCACATGGTAGGCAGAGAGCGAGAGAATTTCTGGGCGAATGATCTGGTCTGGAGTAGCACTCATCTTCGATTAATGCTGTTCTTTGAAACGGTACTCAGCCGACATCGCATGTGCCTGCAAACCCTCTCCCCGAGCTAGGGTGGCAGCAATTGAACCAAGCTCCGCGGCACCTTGTGCCGATACTTGAATGATGCTGCTGCGTTTTTGAAAGTCATATACACCCAGTGGTGATGAGAAGCGGGCGGTACGTGAAGTGGGTAAAACATGGTTGGGCCCAGCACAATAGTCGCCGAGGGCTTCAGAGGTATAGCGCCCAAGAAAAATCGCACCAGCATGGCGAATTTTTTCTACCCATTTCTCCGGTTGTTCAACCGATAATTCTAGATGCTCGGGCCCGATCCGATTAGCGATGGCGCAGGCTTCATCCAAGTCGCGAACTTGAATCAGTGCTCCACGGTCTTGGAGAGAGGCTCGTATCACTGCCTGACGGGGCATTGTAGGCAGTTGACGGACTAGACTTGCCGCAACGGCTTCGATGAAGTCCGCATCGGGAGAGAGTAGGATAGCCTGAGCCATCTCATCGTGTTCCGCTTGCGAAAACAGGTCCATCGCAATCCAGTCTGGATCTGTTTTGCCGTCACAAATCACCAGGATTTCAGACGGCCCCGCTATCATATCAATACCAACTACGCCGAACACGCGGCGCTTGGCTGCTGCCACATAAGCATTCCCGGGGCCTACGATCTTGTCCACCTGCGGAACGGTCGCGGTACCATAAGCTAGCGCTGCAACAGCTTGAGCGCCACCGAGAGTGAATACTCGGTCAATCTCACAAATCGCCGCTGCTGCCAACACCAGTTCGTTCTTTTCGCCGCCAGGAGTCGGCACAACCATAATAAGTTCACCTACTCCAGCTACCTTGGCAGGGATTGCATTCATTAGTACTGACGAAGGATAAGATGCCTTGCCGCCTGGGACGTATAGGCCAACCCGATCAAGTGGGGTTATCTTCTGACCAAGTGTTGTGCCATTGGGCTCTGTATAGCTCCAGGATTGTGATAACTGCTTCTCATGGTAGCGACGTACCCGTTCAGCAGCCTGCTCAAGAGGTTTTCGTTGAGCCACTGGCAATTCCAGCAGGGCTTTCTGTAAGCGTTCTTTAGGTAATTCAAGCTGAGCGACCGAGGTTGCATCCAGGTGATCGAAGCGGCGAGTGTATTCGAGCAGCGCTTCATCTCCACGTTCTTTAATGTCTGCAATAATTGTGTTGACGGTTGTATCTACCGCCGCATCCTGTGAATCTTCAAAAGCAAGCAGCTTTTTCAGTGCCGCATCGAAATCGACATCGGTCGAAGAGAGTTGTCTTATCTGTAGCATAAGGAGGGGCGGTTCAGCGTTATTAAGTGGCTAGAGTGAACGTATTCCGGCTATTCATTATCTCTTTACTGCAGCTGAGAATGCTTCTAGCATTGGCTTGATCGTATCGTATTTGAGTTTCAATGCGGCCTGATTGATCACCAGTCGCGCAGAGATTGGCATGATCTCTTCCACCGCTTTAAGTTGATTGGCCTTTAGAGTGTTTCCACTGGAAACCAGATCTACGATTGCATCTGCTAGTCCTACCAGAGGTGCAAGCTCCATTGATCCGTAGAGTTTGATCAAGTCAACATGCATCCCCTTTTCGGCGAAGTGTTCCCGTGCCGTTTGTAGATACTTGGTCGCTACCCGTAGACGGGCGCCTTGACGTACTGCGGATTCATAATCAAAATCATCGGGTACTGCCACCATCATACGGCAGCAGGCTATATTCAAATCGAGGGGTTGATAGAGTCCTGCGCCCCCGTGTTCAAGCAGCACATCCTTGCCGGCAATACCCATGTCTGCTGCACCATATTGCACATAGGTCGGCACATCAGAAGCGCGCACAATAATCAATCGCACATCTTCACGGGTGGTGGCGAGTATCAACTTGCGCGAGGTTTCAGGGTCGTCGAGCGCAATCACGCCGGCTGCTTTAAGCAGGGGTGCTGTATCGTCAAAAATTCGGCCCTTAGAAAGGGCAATGGTGATGCCGGTCATGATGAGAGTCTATGAAAAATCACATTTTACCGCAGAGAGTTGCCAGGATATACGTTTCATTAATTCTGACGTTGGACCTTTGCCCCTAATCGGGTTAGCTTTTCATCTATATGTTCATAGCCACGGTCAAGGTGGTATATACGTTCAATGGTGGTTTCTCCCCGGGCGATTAATCCGGCCAGCACAAGGCTAGCAGAGGCACGTAGGTCAGTGGCCATGACATTGGTACCATCGAGGTGGGCTACGCCATGAACTATGGAGACACTCCCTTCCACCTCGATGTTGGCGCCCATACGTTTTAACTCCTGAGCATGCATGAAACGATTTTCAAATATCGTTTCGGTGATGATGGCAGTCCCCTCAGCGACACTGTTGAGAGCCATAAATTGAGCTTGCATATCAGTTGGGAAAGCCGGGTAAGGTGCCGTCCGAAGGTTTACAGATTTCAGTACCCCCTTCATTTTTAGACTAATCCAGTCTTGTTCAGACTCGATCGTTGCCCCGGCCTCTCTCAGCTTTTCTAGAACAGCTGTTAGTATGTCGGCACGGGTATCTCTCAGGTAAATCTCGCCACCGCTAGCAGCAGCAGCTACGAGAAAGGTTCCGGTTTCAATACGGTCAGGCATGACCCGATGGGTTGCGCCATGCAGGGTTCGGACTCCTTCGATGGTGATAGTGTCGCTACCTGCACCGTAAATTTTTGCACCCATTGCGATCAGACAGTCAGCTAGGTTGGTAACTTCCGGTTCGCGTGCGGCATTCTCTAGAACTGTTATTCCATTAGCTAGGGTTGCTGCCATCATCAGATTCTCGGTGCCGGTGACGGTTACCAGATCCATCACGATGCGTGCACCATTGAGGCGTTTTACATGCGCATGAATATAGCCGTGATCGATTTTAATTTCAGCACCCATCGCCTGTAGGCCTTTGATATGCTGATCCACCGGGCGCAATCCGATGGCGCAACCGCCGGGCAGAGATACCATGGCCTTGCCTGCCCGTGCGAGCATTGGTCCCAGAACCAAGATAGCCGCACGCATAGTCTTTACCATCTCATAAGGTGCGACCAAATTGGAGAGACTTGCGGCGGTCAGCTCAACACCCTGTTTGCCGTCTTGCGTGATATCTATGCCCATCTGTCTCAGAAGGGCAAGCATGGTCGTGACGTCGTTGAGCTGAGGAACATTCTCGATCTTAAGTGTCTCCGCAGTTAGCAGAGAAGCGCATAGGATCGGCAGCGCGGCATTTTTTGCTCCGGAAATAGAGACCTCTCCGTTCAGCGTTGTTCCACCTTGAATGACTAGTTTTTGCATAATTTAAAACTTTGACTACAAATTTCCATCAAATTATTTTCGCAGAGAGGTAATAAGTGGGCTTGTAACAGATTTATGGTTGAAATGTACCGAAGTTCCCTTCATCATATCGTAAAGGTCGCTTCTGCAAGTCAAATTTTGCGCTAAATTAATTTGTCTTTTTAGACCAATAGTGTGCTGCCGACTCACCTACTTTAGGAGTTCAAGTGAAAAAACAAACGATACAGACGCCCGATGCGCCGCAGGCAATTGGCACTTATTCCCAAGCGATACGAGTAGCTGAGGGTGAAACAGTTTATCTCTCTGGGCAGATCGGTTTGGATCCTTTTACCATGCAAATGGTGGATGGGATTGAGGCGCAAATCCAGCAAGTATTTCTGAATCTGAAGGCCGTAGCAGTGGCGAGTGGAGGAGATCTGGCTGATATCGTCAAACTGAATATCTATCTGACAGATTTAGTCCATTTTGCAAGGCTCAACGAAATCATGGCGAGCTACTTTAGCCAGCCTTATCCTGCGCGAGCAGCGGTCGGTGTGGCAGCGTTACCGAGAGGGGCATTGGTGGAAATGGATGCGGTGATGACGCTGTAAGGATAAGGATTGAAGGGTAAGAGACTAGGAAGCGTCGGATCGTCGGTTACCCCTGGTGACCCTGGTGAGGGCATGCAAGGTAAGTTCGCCGCACTTGGTATTGCTAACGAGCTTGATCTGGTGCTGCACTTGCCGCTGCGTTATGAGGATGAGACTCATCTTTATCCCATCGCCGCTACCCCCCTAGATAAAGTGGTTCAGGTTGAAGGAACCATCATTCAGAGTGAGGTCATGTACCGACCACGGCGGCAATTAGTGTGTCAGGTGGAGGACGGCACTGGTGTCCTCTTCATCCGATTTCTCAATTTCTATGGCAGCCAGGTAAAGGCATACTCTGTTGGGAAGCGCGTACGGTTGCTTGGAGAGGTGCGGCAAGGTTTTTTTGGCGCCGAGATGGTTCACCCAAAGTGTCACATGGTGGGTGCGGACACGCCGTTACCCGATGCGCTGACGCCGATTTATCCTACTACCGCAGGACTCTCTCAAGAAACGATCCGCAAACGAATTAGGCAGGCGCTGGCTCATAGCGATCAAACTGGTAGCCTCAATGAGGTCCTGCCTGCGGAAGTTTTAAAGCGATACCGGTTACAGGACTTCCGTGAAAGTGTGATATTTCTTCATCAGCCGACAGCGGATGCATCGGTCGCCCTTCTGCAGGAAGGTACTCATCCGGCCTGGAGTCGGATCAAGTTTGATGAATTGCTGGCACAGCAATTGTCCCTGAGATTGCATTATCAGAAGCGTCGTTCACGCTGCGCACCTGCACTGCCAGAGAAAAACCTCTTAACAAGCACATTACTTCAACTACTTTCCTTCGATCTGACCGGATCACAAAAAAAAGTATTGGCTGAGATTAGTAGTGACCTTGCCAAGCCTCACCCGATGCAACGCCTGTTACAGGGAGATGTGGGCAGTGGTAAGACGGTAGTGGCTGCACTGGCAGCTTTTCAGGCGATTAAGAATGACTATCAGGTGGCCATCATGGCCCCGACAGAAATTCTTGCCGAGCAGCATTATCAGAAACTCTCCAGTTGGTTCATGCCGCTGGGAATTACGATTGCATGGTTGTCTGGTAGTCAGAAGAAGAAGCAACGCCAAGATGCACTCGCCGATATCAGTGAAGGAAGGGCCATGCTTGTCATCGGAACCCATGCCTTGTTTCAGGAGCAGGTGGAGTTCAACAGGCTTGGACTTGCCATCATCGATGAGCAGCATCGGTTTGGCGTCGAACAACGACTCGCACTGCACATTAAAGCTATAAAAACTGGGTTTGTTCCACATCAGTTGATGATGAGCGCTACACCGATCCCGCGCACATTGGCAATGAGCTATTATGCCGATCTGGATGTGTCCGTGATCGACGAATTGCCACCGGGCAGAACTCAGGTAGTTACTAAATTGTTTGAAGAGATTCGTCGCGATGAAGTGATCACGCGCGTGCGTGAATCATGTCATGCGGGCAAACAGGCGTACTGGGTATGTCCACTGATTGAAGAGTCTGATACCTTGCAGCTTAAGACCGCTCTGGAAACATATGAATCGCTGACGCGTACTTTTCCGGATTTAAAAATTGGTTTGGTGCATGGTAGGCTCCCGCCGCTGGAGAAGTCAGCGGTCATGGAAAGGTTCAAGCAAGGCTCAATTCAGCTACTGGTGGCAACCACAGTAATCGAGGTGGGTGTAGATGTTCCCAATGCTTGTTTGATGGTGATTGAGCACGCCGAGCGCATGGGGCTGTCACAGTTACACCAGTTGAGGGGTCGAGTTGGGCGAGGTTCAGAGGCTAGTGTGTGTATCCTCTTGTACCAAAATCCATTGTCAGAGAATGCGCGCAAACGACTCAGAATTATCTTTGAAAGTACCGATGGTTTTGAGATTGCGCGCCAGGACTTATCTCTGCGCGGACCGGGTCAATTTCTTAGTGCGCGCCAGAGTGGAGTACCCATGTTACGTTTTGCCGACCCGGAGAAGGATGCAGACTTGCTCGCTGCAGCCCGTATCGCTGCCGAGGAGATTCTGCGTGATGATTCGGCATCAGCTCAGAGACATTTACTGCGTTGGCTGGGTAATAAGAGCCAATATCTGCAGGCATAGCCCCATTTAAATGTTACAAACCAGGAATCTGAATTTGCAATATCCCGGCAAGCTACTGTGCCGTGACTTAAATCTCACCGTTAATCCCGGGGAATGCTGGGCCATTCTTGGTCAGAATGGGAGTGGTAAGACCACTTTAATTCATGCGCTGAGTGATCTGTATCCCGGAGGAGCAGCCAGCGTGATGGTAGCGGGCAAGTCTCTGCAAGACTGGCCTCGGCGCGATCTTGCCCGAGAACTTGGCATTATGTTACAGGAGGAGCCTGGTGAGTTTTGGGGCAATGTTCTGGAGTACGTGTTACTGGGTCGATACCCCCATGTTGTGAACCCTTTCGGACGGGAAGTGGGGGATAGGAGCATTGCATTACAGGCCATTGACCGTCTTGAATTGACCGCCTTGGCTCAACGACCAATGGCCACACTGTCAGGTGGAGAGCGTCAACGCGCCCGTATCGCTTTGTTACTTACTCAGTCGCCGAACTGTTATTTATTGGATGAGCCATTGCAACATCTCGACCTTCGTCATCAACTCCTCACTATGACGCTTTTCAGTGAGCTGGCCCTGCAAGGTAGCGCGGTGATGATGGTTTTACACGACCTTGCCTGGGTCAGACCTTATTGTGACCACGTTCTGATGCTGTTCGATAATGGACGCTCACTCGCTGGGCCTACTGAGGAGGTATTTAGACGTTCTAATCTGGAGGCCCTCTACCAGTGCAGTCTGGAGGAGTCGGGTCTGGGTAGTACCCGCCACTTTATGCCGGCAATGGAGGTGGGTGTATAATCCGGAGCTTAATACTCAACCCATTACGTAATGATCCGTAAACTTCTTCACCGCGTTTTCAAGCGTAAATCATCTGTTTCTACCTCTATCTCCACTGATTCTGGCACTAGGCTGCACATCATCCCGCGTAAGCAACATGGAATTTCCCGTAATCATTTAAGTCCTTGTGCATTGAAAGTCACGGCAGATTTGCAGCAAGCGGGTTATTCTGCTTTTGTAGTGGGGGGGGCGGTACGTGACTTGCTGCTGGGGATAGAGCCAAAAGATTATGATGTTGCTACCAATGCCACTCCTGAGGATGTACGTGCTGTATTTCGCCGATCCCGCATTATCGGTCGCCGCTTCCGCCTAGTGCATGTGATGTGTGGTGCCGAGACTGTAGAGGTCTCTACTTTTCGTGGCAACTCATCCATAGAGGAGTCGGATGGATCATCAGCGGATAAGCATGCAGACGAGCATGGACGTCTGCTGCGAGATAATGTATTTGGCAGCCAGGAAGAGGATGCAGTAAGGCGCGATTTCACCATCAATGCATTATTCTATGACCCTTCAAATGAGGAGATCTGGGACTACCTGAAGGGCTACGATGATATCAAGGCAAAGCGGCTTCGAATCATTGGAGATCCTCTACTGCGCTACCGTGAAGATCCGGTTAGGATGTTGCGCGCAGTACGTTTGGCGGCCAAGCTCTCAATGCAGATTGATACTGCTAGTGCTGCCCCCATCGGCGACCTGGCCCCGTTATTACGCAATGTTCCGCCATCTAGATTATTCGATGAGATGCTGAAGCTGCTGCTGTCGGGACAGGCATTGGCCTGCGTGGTAGATTTACGTGCACGTGGGTTACACCATGGCCTTCTGCCGATGCTGGATGTCATACTGGAACAACCATTGGGCGAACGTTTTATTGCACTCGCTCTGAAGAATGCTGATGAACGCGTTCGGCAAGAAAAGCCAGTCTCACCGGGTTTTTTGTTTGCGGCACTTCTATGGCATGAGGTGTTGGCACAATGGAATATCCTGCAGACTGCAGGGGCTAAGCCGATGCTTGCCTTGCAGCAGGCTATGGATGAGGTACTGGCGGTGCAGAATAAAGAACTCGCAATCCCGCGCCGGTATGATGCAATCATGCAGGAAATCTGGGCCATGCAGCCTCGTTTTCTAGGGCGAGGAGGGCGCAGGCCATTTCGTTTACTTGAGCACCCACGCTTTCGTGCCGCTTATGATTTCATGCACCTACGCTGCGAGAGTGGCGAGATGGATCCAGAGTTGGGCCATTGGTGGGAGACATTTCAGCGAGTCGGTGAGAGTGAACGTGAGGCCATGCTGATCAAGGATGAGGCGCCAAAGAAACGCAGAAAACGCCGCCGCCAACCTGAATCTGCTGCTGGCGTTGAGACTAGTTCCGCCAGTTCAGATGCGGATACGGTGATAACTTGACACCGGGCACCAAAGCGCAACCGCTTTGCCGTGCTTTCATTGCGCTAGGCAGCAACTTGGATCAGCCTACACTTCAAGTCAGACGTGCCTTCGCTGAACTATCTCAGCTTCCCGCCAGCCGTTTGTTGAATTGCTCCGCAATTTATCGAAGCGCTCCTGTGGGGTATCTTGAACAGCCTGACTTTATCAATGCCGTGGCGCAGATTGAAACCACTCTGTCGCCGCATGATCTACTCAAATCATTACTTAAAATAGAGCAAGACTTCGGACGAGTCCGCTCCATTCTCAATGCTCCGCGCATATTGGATCTTGACCTGCTTCTCTATTCTGATCTGCAGTGCGATGAGCCCGGCTTGACCCTGCCGCATCCACGAATGCACCTACGTGCATTCGTGTTGCAACCGCTGGTTGAGATAGCACCAGATTGCTGTATTCCTGGACACGGTTCAGTAGCTGAAATGTTGATTGCCTGTGACGGACAA
>CAJBQQ010000035.1 GCA_903957805.1 uncultured Pseudomonadota bacterium
CGCTTACCCACCTTAAAAGTTCCAAATCCAACTAAAGTGACACTCTGCCCTTTTTTAAGGGTAGCCTTGATTGCAGATAACGTCCCGTCCAAGGCATTCCCTGCTGACGCCTTTGAGATATCGGCAGATTTTGCGATGGCATCGATAAGTTCAGATTTATTCACGTAATTCCCCTTTCATTATTAATAAGAAAGTTACAAGAAGGTCCCGCAACCTCTTTTATATCAAGCCATTTTGGCTTGGTCAAGCAATTGTAAAAGTATTTTTGAGGGGCTTCTATTATAGAAATACTTTTCTTGATCGAGAATAATAACAAAAGCATATTCAATTCCTCAATTTATGCAAATTACATTTTATTTGCATAAATTCATCTAATCACACTCTTTTCCCATTTCTTGCTCATGTCTCGCGAGGAATTCTTTCGTGCTGTCGATACCCCGTAACTGTAAAACATAATTACGCACAGCCGCTTCTACTAATACCGCTAAGTTACGTCCCGCAACAACAGGAATGATAACTTTGCGGACATTCACACCCATAACGGTCTCGTTAACATCATTAATTGGCAACCGTTCCACCGAGTTAGCGTCTGCACCACCAGGCTTTAGCAAGTGCACAATCAGCTTCATGCTTTTCCGCCGACGTACAGCAGTCTCACCGAAAATGGTTCGGATGTTCAATACCCCTAATCCACGCACCTCAAGAAAATCACGCAGCATCGGTGGGCAACGCCCCTCCAGTGTTTCTGGTGCGATGCGGCGGAGCTCCACCACATCATCTGCAACCAATCCGTGGCCACGACTCACCAGCTCTAGAGCCAACTCACTCTTACCAACGCCACTCTCACCGGTAATCATTACTCCCATTCCCAGTACATCTAGAAGCACCCCATGCAGGGTAGAGGGCGGAGCTAGAACACGCCCTAGGTAGGTACGTAATAGCCAGATTACCTCCAGACTGGAATATGGAGAACGTAGCAAGGGGATACGGGAAGACACGGCTAATGCCCGCAGCGAAGCAGGTATGGAAACGCCGTCCGTTACGATGATGCAAGCTATGCTGCTTTGATCCAGTTGATTTATATTCTGCTGCAAAACTATTGGATCAAGCTGGTTGAGATAATCAATCTCGGCCTCACTCAATATTTGCACCCAATTTGGGTGGATAAAATTGAGATGGCCGACCACACCCTGTGCAGACTGATCGATCATCTTATCGTCGAGCTGCCTATCACCGCCATCCCTGCCAGCTTCCCAGCTCAGAGCAAGCTTTTCCTTCTTGTCTTCAAATAGTTGCTCAATGCTAATTTGGGGCATTTGGCATCCAGTCGGAGATAAGTTGATAGACTTCTATCGCATCCTTACCGGTTAACAGACCTTCGCGTAGACTCTTGTCACTGAACATTTGCGCCAGTTCGCTTAAGATTTGCAAGTGCAAGTCCGTTGCCTTCTCCGGAACCAGTAGGACGCAAATCAAACTGACTGGCCTGCCATCAGGCGCGTCAAATGGAATTGGTTCCTTCATGCGAATAAATGCTGCCGCAGCATCGCGTAACCCCTTAATTCTGCCATGCGGAATTGCTACACCTTGACCGAGTCCGGTGGAACCCAATTTTTCGCGGGCGAACAGGCTATCAAAGACTTGGTTATGTGTAATGTGCAATGTGTTCTCGAACAAAAGTCCGACCTGCTCAAATACGCGTTTCTTGCTGGCGGCATCGAGTTCTACAATAACGTGAGATGGCGTTAATAGCTGGGCAATGAGGTTCATAAAGAATAATTTATATTTCAGTTAATTTTCTTAAGGATGGTGACGGATCGGCATTGGACTAACTCTGTCCAATCCAGTCAATCATTCCGGCCGCTACGATTCTTCGTCGCTAATTGGCGCAGCATCACTGCGACGATCCGCACTCTTCTCCTTGTGCTTGAGTATCTGCCGATCGAGCTTGTCTACCAGACTATCGATGGAAGCGTACATGTCGGGGCTATCCGTTTCAACAAAAATATCTTTACCACGAACATGAACATTAGCCTCAGCCTTCTGTTTAAGCTTCTCCACCGACAGAATCACGCTGACATCAATGACATGATCAAAATGACGTTTTATTTTATCCATCTTAGAAGTAACGTAATCACGCATAGCTGCGGTAATCTCTACATGGTGCCCGGTAAGATTGAGATTCATCATGCCTCCTTGGTTTGAGTTAAAACGACTTACGAAGACTAACTGGTGGAATCTGCATGGACTCACGGTACTTTGCAACCGTACGCCGTGCAACCACAATTCCTTGTTGCCCTAAAATCTCAGAGATTTGGCTGTCACTTAATGGCTTCTTGATATTCTCACCGCTTATAAATTGCTTGATCAAGGCTCTAATTGCTGTAGCGGAGCATGCTCCGCCAGTATCGGTTGCAACGTGACTTCCAAAAAAGTACTTCAGCTCAAATGTCCCACGCGGTGTTCGCATAAATTTCTGAGTAGTCACACGCGAGACCGTGGACTCGTGTAACTCGAGCTCATCGGCTATTTCACGCAGAACCAGTGGACGCATGGCGACTGCACCGTGGTCGAAGAATTGTCGCTGACGCTCGACTATCGCACAAGACACCCTCAGGATTGTGTCAAAACGCTGCCTTACATTCTTGATGAGCCACTTGGCTTCGTTTAATTGGCTGGCCAGTCGCTGCGCTGAATCATCATTATTCTGCTTCAAGATAGAAGCATAGTACCGATTTATCCCTAGGCGCGGCATCGCTTCAGGATTTAGGTGAGCCACCCAAGCATTGCCAGCCTTAATCACAATCACATCGGCCACGATGTAACGTGCTACTGCAGTACTAAATTCAGAGCCGGGCCTAGGGTTTAGGTGAGTGACAAGATACTGTATTGATCGCAGGCAATCATCATCGCAATGCAATGACTTCTTGATTAGGCGGAAGTCCCTAGCCGCCAGACTCTCCAGATGACTGGTCACCAACAGCAGAGCCTTGTCGAGGTAGGGGGTGTCATTCGACAAAGCACGTAACTGCAGGGCAAGGCACTCCGATAAGTTACGAGCACCGATACCGGGCGGGTCTAGATGCTGCAAGTACTCTAGCGCAATGTGTAGGTCGTCGAGATCTATTTCAAGTTCTGAGGGCAGCAAACTAACAAGCTCCTCCAGATCCTGAGTGAGATAGCCATCATCATTTAGACTATCTATCAGAAGGCCTACGATCCCCTTATCGCGCTCGGTGATCTGACTGAGGTTGACTTGCAGATTGAGATGCTCGCGTAGATTGGGGGAGTCTGCCGCTTGCTGCGGAAATTCATGATCATCGTCATCATCACTCGTGCCACGAGAACTGACCTCGCCCTCAAACCAATCAGACTCATCGATCGAGCCTGTTTTCGTGTCAGCATCATACTCGGCAACAATCGCATCACCCTGGGACTCACTCTGCGACTCTGATGCCCCTTCACTCTCTGCTAGCGGAGACGAGTGGTCTGCCTGGAAGTTCTGGTACTCAGGATTATCATCGAGCTCCAGCAGGGGATTTTCCTGAACCATGCGCTCAATCTCCTGATTCATCTCCAGAGTCGAGAGTTGCAGCAATCGTATCGATTGCTGCAACTGCGGTGTGAGGGTCAGGTGTTGCGATAGCTTAAGCTGTAGGGTAGGTCTCATAATTTTGGAAAAACAACTGACAACCACAGACTCGGACAGATCGAATCTTTAATCTCACAGCCGGAAATGTTCTCCCAAATACACTTTCCTTACATCTTCATCGTTAATGATTTCATCGGGTTTGCCACCGGCCAGTACAACCCCCTGGTTAATGATGTAGGCATGATCGCAAATTCCTAACGTTTCCCTGACATTGTGATCACTGATGATCACACCGATATCACGGTCCTTGAGAAAATTTATAATCTTCTGGATATCCAGCACAGCAATTGGATCCACCCCTGCAAATGGCTCGTCTAGGAGAATAAAACGTGGCTTCGTTGCCAGTGCCCTAGCAATTTCTACACGCCGTCGCTCGCCGCCGGATAGACTAATGGCGGAGTTGTCGCGCAAATGGCTAATATGCAAGTCATGTAGCAAGTCATCTAGGTGCTGCTGCATCTCATATGTGTCGTAATCCTGCAACTCCAATACCGCAGAAATGTTTTCTGCCACAGACAACCGCCTAAAAATTGATGCGTCCTGCGGCAGGTAACTCAATCCTAGCCGAGCACGGTGATGAACCGGCATCTGACTCACATCGTTCCCATCCAGATATATGCTGCCGCCATCCAGCGGCACCAATCCAACCATCATGTAGAAACAGGTAGTCTTGCCTGCACCGTTTGGACCGAGCAGACCCACCACTTCTCCGCTGTTAACGGCAAGTGAGACATCTTGCACCACGGTACGAGACTTATATTTTTTCTGTAGGTTGCAAACCTTAAATTCACTCATCTCTTTACAACTCGGGCTCCGGATAGGGTTACTCTCCTACGGTTTCTCGGTCGCCGGACCCTCCTGTTTATTCTTCGGTTGGATCACGATCCGCACCCTGCCGGAAGGGTTCGCCTGAGTATCTGTTTTTTCATTGTTACCCGTCACTTGAAAGAATTCGCTGACCGCATCGTAGGAAATATAGTCACCCTCTACCTCGTCCTGCCCACGCTTCAGTCTCGCTTTCTTAAATAGTTGTACCTTGTCTGCCTTACCATCATATTCCATCCGCTCACTCCAACCCTCGATATACTCATCCTTGCCATCACGTTTCTGCCGAAAACTGACAGGATTGCCGAAAGCTGTCGCATGCCGGAAACCGCTAGCGTCTTCCTTGACCAGCATCTTATCGGCACGCATGATCAAAGTTCCCTGAGTGAGGACTACATTACCGGTGAACACACTGGTACGAGTGGCGTTCTCCACAGTGGCCCGATCAGCCTCTAGATTAACCGGCTTATCCCGATCAGCACGCTCGGCCAGAGTATGCCCAGAAGGCAACAGTACTAATAGAAATATGACGGAGAGCGATTTCATGAATACCTTATAAATAGGCCCGAATGAGGCCACCAGACTAACGTTTCTTTTCATGAACAACTCTGACCTGTGACAGCAATCGGGTGACGTTAGTGCCATTATCTAATTCAATTCCAACGGCATTAATGGTGGTGCCTCCTTCTTTAATGGTCACGGCTTTATCAGTTCTGGCGGTGTCTCCATCAGGATCGAGGAGGAGCGAGCTGGTGGTCAGGGTCGTTTTATCCGAATTTTTACCCACATTACGCGAAAGAGACACGTTTCCACTAAGATTAACATCGTCATTGCCGCCAAATATCTCTCCCCGGTCTGCCCTTATCTGTACCTCGGATTTCCCGGGAGCAGCATTGACAAGACGAGGCTGTTCCAAATGAGTGCTATCGTCGTCCGAATAGTGCAGCATTCTTTTTGCGAAGAGTCTATAGCGCGCTACACCCTCATTGTCCGTTCGGATAACTGAGAGGCCTTCAAGCATGAAGTCTGGATCACGGCGAGCAATACCATCCTCCACCATGGCCGGTGGTTGCACTGCTTTATCCAGCCAGAATGTCGCTGCCAGCAAAATAAGTATTGCCAGCGGTAGCTTGGGCAGACTAATGAGTCTGGTCAGGACTTGCTTGATCATTTAAGGTACGCCATCTGTTGGGCGTACAAGGTATCCTGAGCAGACATTATCATCTCACAGACCTCACGGACTGCACCGTGCCCACCTTCAAGATGAGTAACATAGTCTGCATGTTTTTTCACCAGCGCAGGGGCGGCGGGCACGCTGATAGCAAGACCGCAACGCAGCATCACCGGCAGGTCTACCAGATCGTCGCCGACATAAGCGCAGACAGAAGCCTCCAGCCCCAAACTCAGCAACAACTCCTCAAATATTTGTAGCTTGTTTTTCGCTCCCTGAAAGACAAGAGTGATACCCAAATCCTGCGCACGCAAGTCGACACAACGCGACTCTCTGCTGGTGATGATAGCCAATTCGACTCCACTTGCCTTAAGCATTTTCATGCCGTGACCATCACGACTATTAAACGCCTTGCTCTCCTCTCCATTAGCCGCGATATGAAGACTGCCGTCAGTCAACACTCCATCCACGTCGAAGACGGCCATTCGAATGCTTTTTGCCTTTTCTAGTACAGATTTCATTGATATCCCAGAAGAATACTCATCCAACCAAGATCACTTTAATCTCTTTCAAGGTATATAAAGCGTGTCAGGAGCTAAGTCCGTTTCCCCACTATGATCACGAATGCTGACAGCGCCAAACGCTTGCTCTAACATTGATCTCAGATCATTCATGAGGGGATGATACCAGAACTAAATTACCACCCCTATACGATCAAGATTTCTGCTCGCATCTTTGAAAATGAAGTTTCATAAGATTGCATGGGCGGAGTCAAGAGGCCACCATAACTGCACTGTAAAGCATATTTAGATAGCAATCTCTGTTGCTGATGTCATCTACGTCACGGACGCCAAAAATTTCATTAGCGGGAACGAACATAAAGTAACTTGAACCAAGTTTTTAACCCTTTTAAGAAATCTCGCCCAAAGAGAACTTTTGTATCGGAGTGCGAATCGGTATAATGCTCAACCTCCGGGTCGTTAGCTCAGCCGGTAGAGCAGCGGACTTTTAATCCGTTGGTCGCGAGTTCAAATCTCGCACGGCCTACCAAATACG
>CAJBQQ010000036.1 GCA_903957805.1 uncultured Pseudomonadota bacterium
CTGACTGATGTCAACGCGATAGCCTATACCCAAGGTCCAGGGCTGGCGGGGGCGCTACTGGTTGGGGCAAGCATCGCCGAGGCAATCGGTCATGCGCTCAAGATTCCAGTGATTGGCATTCATCACCTTGAAGGTCATCTCCTATCCCCTCTTCTGTCCACCCCTTCGCCAGATTTTCCATTTGTGGCTCTGTTGGTCTCTGGGGGCCATACTCAGCTAATGGAAGTCAGCGGTGTCGGTCGCTACAGACTGCTGGGTGAAACAGTAGATGACGCAGCGGGTGAGGCCTTTGACAAAACCGCAAAACTACTGGGACTGGGCTATCCAGGCGGGCCAGCGCTATCAGAACTTGCTGATGAATTTCTCAAATCTGGCAAACCAAGAAATTTTAAACTTCCCCGCCCCATGCTCCGCAGTGGAGATCTCAATTTTAGTTTCAGTGGCCTAAAAACAGCTGTTTTAACGTTAACCAACAAGCATGGCATCACTCAGCAAACACGCGGCGATATCGCGCTTGCCTTTCAGGAAGCAATCGTGGAGGTACTGACGGAAAAATCGTTAGCGGCACTGACACAAACCGGCCTCACTCAACTAATTGTTGCAGGCGGGGTGGGTGCTAACCGTCAATTACGTGCAAGCCTTTCTCGTCGTTCAGCAAGCATAGGAGCAGCTGTTTTTTATCCGGAACTTCAATTCTGTACTGACAATGGTGCCATGATCGCATTTGCAGGTGCAATGCGGTTCAGGGAATCGGTTGCCGACAGTTATCACCAGACTGGGAGTTTTACAGTTAGAGCGCGCTGGGATTTGGAATTATTAGACACACCCTAGTTAGGATGCGCCACTATTTCCAATACGCGCTTCCTTCCCTGCAATCAGATTAGAGATGTTTGATTTGTGCCGCCAGATGAGCAGCAATGACATGACCATAACCGCCAATGCATTCATCCCAAAACCGAGAAAAAAAACCGCATAAATTGGCGCCAACGCAGCAGCGATCAATGCGGCCAGCGAGGAGATCCGCCAGATCATTGCGACTAGGATCCAAGTCAAAATCGCCAGTAACCCCATCGCTAGATTCAGTCCCAGCAGAATTCCCACCGCCGTCGCGACACCCTTTCCACCCTCGAAACGTAAGAAGACCGGAAATATGTGCCCGAGAAGAACCGCTAACGCTACTGCAACAATCGTTTCATCGCCCAGACTCCAGGTGGCCACATAATGTTGCACCAAGATTATTGCTAGCCACCCCTTCCCAGCGTCGCCCAGTAACGTCATCACTGCGGCCGCTTTCTTTCCGCTACGCAGTACATTAGTCGCACCCGGGTTTCCTGAACCATATGTACGAGGATCGGGTAAATTAAATACCCAGCTCGACACTAGCGCGAAGGAAATGGATCCAAGCAAGTATGCCAGCAGTATGAAAATCATTGTCATCATCGCGATTAGCACCGTCTCTGCAAATAGAATAGAATCCCTTTGATTCTATGTAAAAACACCTACCGACGAAGCCTCTTAAAATTTACCATGACCTACTAATACCGACTGATGGATATTATTTTTCTGAACGAAATAAAGGCCAAGACCTTAATCGGAATTTACCCGTGGGAACGCGAGGTGGCTCAGTCCATTCAGCTCGATCTTGAGATTGCTATGCCGTCCAGTCTCGCCTGCCAGACCGATAATTTTGAAGATGCACTAGACTACGCCCTCATCGTCAAACGCATCAACAAAGCCCTCGAGCAAAACCATTTCTCGCTACTTGAAGCGTTGGCAGAGCACATCGCCCAGATTATCCTGACAGAGTTCAAAGCACCGTGGGTAAAAGTCAGCGTGGCAAAGCTCGCGATGATACGCGGCGTAAAAAAACTGGGGATATGCATCGAACGAGGATCAAGATCAGGGTAGATATGCCGCTCGTAGCAATATGAAGGATTGCACCGTGAGAATACATCAACTGGCGAGAATGCCTGCTTTCAAAAAACCAAGACCATTTGAATGATAGCGTCCGATTTATCCTCGTACACTACTTCATCCCTTCGAGATTGGCCTTCGCATCAGCATTCCCCTGTGCAGCAGCCTTCCTGAACCATTCTCTGGCCTTGGCTATATCCTTGGGCACGCCCTCGCCCGTGTAATACATCACCCCCAGATTATTCTGGGCGTCGACATTGCCCTGGTCTGCAGCCTTCTTAAACCATTCCACAGCCTTGCCCTCATCCTTGGCAACACCCTCACCATTGGCATACATCAGCCCAAGATTAAATTGTGCCTCGGCATGCCCTTGAACAGCGGCACGGTAGAACCAGCCTGCTGCTGCTGCTGGATCATTATCCATGACCTTACCTGAGGCATCCTTGGTTATAACTTCTCCCGTGTAATACATCACACCCAGGCCATTCTGCGCTTTGGCATTCCCCGCATCCGCATCCTTTCTCAATTGCAAAAACTTTTCTTCTGGGGTGGGGCCATCCTTCTGTGCAGAAGGCATAATCTTGTCCATCATCTCAGATTTTTCTTCAGGGGTTAGTCCCTCTGTGAGCACCGATGGCAACTCCTTTTCTGTCGTTATCTCTCCCATTGGCGCTGATGAGGCCCCAGTTTCAGGTTTGTCGTCTGGAGCTTTATCACCGCAACTCGCTAATGATAACGACAGAGCAACAGAACATAAAATTGTGCGAACATTCATCTGAGATTCCCTTTCATTATTCATGATTCCACCTCGGCTACAGGCTGTAATACATGTCAAATTCGACTGGGTGTGTGGTCATGCGGAAACGCGTTACCTCCTCCATCTTTAACTCAATGTAGGCATCAATCATATCGTTAGAGAATACCCCTCCGCGGATGAGGAAGTCGCGATCCTTGTCCAGACTATCGAGTGCTTGATCCAATGAAACGCAAGGGTTAGGAATCCCTGCCGCTTCTTCGGGAGGAAGGTCATAAAGATTCTTATCCATTGGGTCACCTGGATGAATCTTGTTCTGGATGCCATCAAGTCCAGCCATCATCAGTGCGGTGAATGCGAGATACGGATTGGCGGTGGGGTCTGGGAATCGCACCTCAATCCTCCTTCCTTTGGGGCTGTTGGCGTAGGGTATACGTACTGCGGCCGAGCGGTTGCTAACTGAGTAGGCAAGATTAATTGGCGCTTCAAAACCGGGTACTAGACGCTTGTAGGAATTAGTTCCTGGATTCGTAATGGCGTTCAGGGCCTTGGCATGTTTGATGATCCCTCCGATATAGTACAAAGCCATTTCAGATAGTCCTGCATAGCCATTCCCGGAAAATAGGTTCTGCCCACCCTTCCAGATCGACTGATGAACATGCATACCGGAGCCATTGTCGCCCACAATGGGCTTTGGCATAAAGGTCGCGGTCTTACCATATGAGTGGGCGACATTGTGTACTACATACTTAAGTATCTGTGTCCAGTCTGCACGCTGTACCAGACTGCCATACTTGGTGCCGATTTCGCACTGCCCAGCAGTCGCAACCTCATGATGGTGCACCTCTACCTCTACTCCCATTTCTTCCAGTGCGAGACACATGGCAGAGCGAATATCATGCAACGAATCCACTGGAGGAACCGGGAAATAACCACCCTTTACCGCAGGACGATGGCCGGTATTGCCGCCTTCGTACTTTTCCATTGAACTCCAGGCCGCCTCTTCAGACTCAATTTTCACTGAGCAGCCAGACATATCGGTATGCCAAGTCACTGAATCAAAGATAAAAAATTCAGGTTCCGGGCCAAAGTAAGCGGTGTCCCCAATACCTGTGAATTTGAGATACGCCTCGCCTCGCTTTGCAATTGAACGAGGATCACGGTCATAGCCCTTACCATCGGCCGGCTCCACCACATCGCAGGTCAGAATCAGAGTGGCCTCATCCATGAATGGATCCATATTAGCGGTATCAGGGTCTGGCATTAGCAACATGTCAGATGCCTGAATACCCTTCCAACCGGCAATGGAAGACCCATCAAAGGCATGACCATCCTCAAACCTATCTGCATCAAAAGCATGTGCTGGAACCGTTACATGCTGCTCCTTACCACGGGTGTCGGTAAATCGTAAATCAACGAACTTGACTTCGTTGTCCTGAATCATTTTCAGAACGTCGGCTACCGCCATTTTTATCTCCAGACTAAGGTTATGGTTTTATAAACAAACTACACCAGCAGAAAGTCTTGATTATATCAGCACCCAAGATATCGCCATTCGAAACACGTTAAATTTTTCCAAACAACGCTTCGTCTAGATAACCAGGCTTTACCGATTGATGAACAGACTGTTCCCGCATCTTTGTGCAACGGTCGCCTAACATCAGCATCAAAAATGGAATAATATTCCATTTTACCAATGACACAGGCAGACAATTATGGGAACCATCACCGCAATACTTGAAAGGGCGCAGAAACGCGCCAAAGAAATGGATCTGCCATACGAGGGGGCACTACTACCGGGAGAAGCATTCACCCTACTGCAGGAAGCCCCAGGTGCGAGGCTAGTGGATGTGCGCTCCAAGGCAGAATGGGACTGGGTGGGACGAGTCCCCGGTGCGGTTGAAATTGAATGGCAGGCCTATCCCGGTATGCGTTCCAACCCAGACTTTCTGACCTATCTTGAAAGCCAGGTGGATAAGGAGGCATTAGTGATGTTCCTCTGCCGTACTGGCGGAAGATCACATCAGGCTGCCGCTACCGCCACTGGGGAGGGGTACCTCAATTGCTACAATATTCTCGAAGGATTTGAAGGTGATAAGGATGCGACTGGTCACCGTGGCGCTAAGGGTGGATGGAAGGCGGCAGGATTACCTTGGGTACAGGGTTAAAGCGGAGCCTCCTAGGAGGCTGACCACTGCACCACTCCGGAGTAAGCGGTCGCTAACACTATCAGTCCGAACACGATGCGGTACCACGCAAACACCGTAAAGTCATGGTTGCTAATGAAACGCAGCAGCCCCCGAACTGCGAGAAGAGCGCTGATGAAGGAGGCAACAAAGCCGACCACGAACATACCGATATCATCAAAGTGCAGAATGTCATGATGCTTATAGATATCGTAAAAGGTGGCGGCGAACATGATCGGGATTGCCAGGAAGAAAGAGAATTCAGTCGCGGCCTTGCGTGACAAACCAAAAAACAAACCTCCGATGATGGTGGCGCCGGATCGAGAGGTGCCTGGTATCAGTGCAAGGCACTGTATCAACCCCACCTTCAATGCATGCTTCCAGTCCATCTCCTCCACCCGCTCGATATCGACTACATGCTTTCTGCGCTCTGCCCACAGTATCAAGACACCTCCAATGACGAGTGCTAGCGCCACCGGAACAGGATGAAATAGATACTGCTTGATGGTCTTGATGAATAGCAGCCCCAGAATTGCAGCCGGCAGGAATGCGATAAAAAGGTTCATCACAAAGCGATTCGCCTCTACACTAGAACCCACTCCCGCAATCACTTCTCCGATCTTGGCACGGTATTCCCAGCAGACTGCCAAAATTGCACCGAGCTGAATCACAATCGCAAATACCTTGCCCTTGTCATCATTAAAATCGAGCAGATCTCCCACCAAGATCAGATGTCCTGTCGAGGAGATGGGCAGAAATTCGGTCAGACCCTCGACGATGCCGAGGGTCAGTGCCTTAGTAAGCAGGATCCAGTCCATACGTATTCTTTATTCCGCTTATAAAGAAGCATTATATCTTTTGGAGCTTCACGCGGGCAGAGCACTTGTCATGAAGCGTCAAAAAGGATTAAATCCACCCATCACACGTCAATCAGGAGTGACCCCAGTTATGAGCGGTCGCAGTCAATATGAGTCTTAAAATTCTGGTTGTTGGTGCCGGTGCCACCGGTGGTTATTTCGGCGGACAACTCGCACAGGC
>CAJBQQ010000037.1 GCA_903957805.1 uncultured Pseudomonadota bacterium
GCGGATAACCTTATGGATGAGCAATCGAGCCTATTGGCACTGTTCACCAGCAGCTTTCTTGGTGCCACACTCCTCCCGGGCGGCTCAGAAGTGGTTCTTTTTGGCGTTTTAACCGCTCACCCCCAGCTTTACTGGTCTGCCTTGGGAGTCGCTACTCTAGGCAATACGTTGGGCGGCTTGAGTTCGTATGCGATTGGACGTCTGTTACCCGATGAAAAAGCACTCCTGAAAAAATCGGGTGGTAATGTACGCGGGTTAGAGTGGGTGCGTAAACATGGTAGTCCGGCTCTATTGCTGGCATGGGCGCCATTGATTGGAGACTTGCTATGTGTTGCAGCGGGGTGGCTTCGAATTAACTGGGTATGGGCGATGCTGTTCATGGCTATCGGCAAGTTTGCTCGTTACTGGTTGATTGCAGCAGCAATCGCCTGACCGCTTCCGATTAGTTAATAAAAAGCCGACTACCGTCGGCTTTTTATTAATCCCTAACTCAGTTTCTTTATTTCTGCAGCAGCTTAGATAGCTCACCGCTCTGGTTCATCTCCGTTATGATGTCCGATCCTCCGATGAACTCACCATTGATATAAAGCTGAGGGATCGTTGGCCAGTTCGAGTACTCCTTGATACCTTGCCGAATTTCCGGATTGGTGAGCACATCTACGGTGAAGAGGTTATTCACTCCACACAGACTCAATATCTTAACTGCGTTAGCAGAGAAGCCGCATTGTGGAAATTCAGGAGTGCCTTTCATATACAGCACCACCGGATTACTAGTCACTTGTTGCTTGATTGTTTCTTGCGTATCCATATCTAATTCCTCATCAAATTTGATCAACTAGAAATTCAACTCTAGGGAGGTATTCCCCTTATGAGAGATTCTCTACACTCCGACTAGAGATCCACCGGTTTTTATTTTAACAGCTTTGCGCTGGTAAACTCCCACGTTTCCCACCGCTGACCCGCATCACACCGGCCAGATCGGAACAAGAGAACACCTCGCCAAAACCCGCCCCCCTCAGTAACTGACAACACGCTTCTGACTGATCATAGCCATGTTCCAGTAACAACCAACCTCCACGGATGAGATGGTCTGCGGCGGAATCGATGATACAGCGAACACAGTCGAGCCCGTCGGTACCTGCCACTAATGCGGTACGTGGCTCAAAGCGTAGGTCACCCTGCCCGAGATGAGGGTCGCCGTCGGCAACATAAGGTGGGTTGGATACAATGAGATCGAACTCCTCTCCGGCAGCCCCCGTATACCAGTCACCAGCGACGATACAAACGTTTGTCGCGTCATGATATTTAGCATTCATCCTAGCGACAATCAGGGCATCATCTGAAAAGTCGACCGCGGTAATGCTAGCAAGCGGGCGGTGCTTGGCGATGGCTATTGCAACTGCTCCACTACCCGTTCCCAAGTCCAAAACCTTGGAAGGTCCCCTCGTGGGAATCCGCTCCAAGGCCTGATCCACCAGCAACTCTGTCTCCGGGCGAGGGATCAGTACGGCGGGAGTTACTTCAAATCTCAAGCTATAAAACTCGCGCTCACCAACAAGGTAGGCAATCGGCTCACCATTGATGCGACGTGATATGAATGAATTAAATTTTTGCTCTTGATCAGGCGTTAATACTTGGTCAGGATAAGTAATAAGATGCGCATGGCCTGCATCGAGAACACTCTGTAACAACATGCGAGTATCGGTCGCTGAGACTCCCGAATACGACTGGTGCAGTACTTGCGCAATGGTGGGTCGATGTATCGAAATGCTCATGCTGGAGTTGCTGCGCTGAGTGAAGTAGTCAGAGTTTTTATGGGCGGGCGTGGCTGCTTCTACTCCGCCATCGCAGCCAGTTGCTCCGTCTGATGCTCGGACATCAATGCTGAGCAGATCTCACTTAAATCCCCATCCATAATCTGATCTATTTTATAAAGCGTTAGATTGATCCGGTGGTCTGTAATACGCCCCTGCGGGAAATTATAAGTGCGAATACGCTCAGAGCGGTCTCCGCTGCCGATAAGAGACTTGCGAGTGGCGGCCTGCTTCGCCTGTTGTTCGCGCGTTTGTTTGTCTCGAATCCGCGCCACCAAAACGCTCATGGCCTGCGCCTTATTCTTGTGCTGTGAACGTCCATCCTGACACTCGACTACGATGCCCGTCGGAAGATGAGTAATACGAACCGCAGAATCTGTTTTGTTGATATGCTGACCGCCTGCACCAGAAGCGCGGAATGTATCAATCCGCAATTCAGCCGGATTCAAGGTCACATCATCGATCTCGTCGGCTTCCGGCATCACCGCGACAGTACAGGCAGAGGTATGGATACGTCCCTGAGTCTCGGTGGCCGGTACACGCTGAACCCGATGACCACCCGACTCAAATTTTAATTTTGAATACGCCCCTTGGCCGATGATCTTCGCGATAATTTCTTTGTATCCCCCTGCCTCTGATGGGTTTTGTGAAATGACCTCTACCTGCCAGCGCTGACGCTCGGCGAAGCGTGCATACATACGGAATAGATCACCCGCGAACAGCGCAGACTCATCCCCCCCTGTGCCGGCACGAATTTCCAAAAAAATATTGCGCTCGTCGTTAGCGTCCTTGGGCAATAACTGTTTCTGTAATTCTGCCTCGATCCGTACAAGGCTCTCTCTCCCTGCTCGTATCTCGGCCTCTGCAAATTCGCGCATCTCCAAATCACCGCTCATTTCTTGTGCGGTCTGGATGTCACGTTCACTCTGTTGATAGGCTTGATAAAGTTCGACCACCGGGGCAATCTCAGCTCGTTCACGTGTGAGCTTGCGGTAATTGTCGAGATTAGCTGTGACGGTCTCACTGCTCAGAAGGCGGGTTAACTCCTCCAACCGCACGCAAATCTGCGTGAGCTTGGCAGCGATGCTATTGTTCATTCCGGTCGGTGGAGTTGATACAGCCGATTGACCAGCCCGACCAGATCATCACGCTCATCGGCGGTCGCATGATTCAGTGCCTCGGAAGGAATATGTAGGAATTTATTGGTGAGCCCATTACTCAGTTGCTCCAATATCTTCTGAGGGTCCTCCCCCTTAGCTAGGAGCTTCATGGCCCGCTCGAGCTCATGCCGGCGATACCTTTCCGCCTGGTCACGCAACGCGCGAATAGTCGGCACCAGCTCTCGTGATTCCAGCCAGTGCATGAAATTGATCACATTGGAATCAATGATGGCTTCGGCCTGTGCTACCGCACCTTGACGCAAATCTAATCCCTCTTTGACAATTTCAGAAAGATCATCCACAGAGTAAAGAAATACATCGTCCAGCTCTGCCACTTCCGGCTCCACATCTCGTGGCACGGCGAGGTCCACCATAAAAATGGGGCGGTGTTTACGCACCTTGATTGCGCGCTCCACCATCCCCTTGCCAAGTATCGGTAGGGGGCTGGCGGTACAACTAATCACAATATCGTGCTGCGCCAGTTGTTCGGGAAGCTCATTCAGGGTGATGGCCTGCGCATTAAAACGCTGTGCCAGCAGCTGTGCCCGCTCTATAGTACGATTGGCAACGGTGATCTGCTTTGGATTACGTGAGGCGAAGTGACTTGCGCATAGCTCTATCATTTCACCTGCACCGATAAATAGCACTCGTTGCTCACCGATATCGCCGAAAATTCGCTCAGCCAACCGAGCTGCTGCAGCCGCCATAGAGACCGAGTTTGTGCCGATTTCAGTAGAAGTACGAACCTCTTTCGCAACAAAAAAAGTTCTCTGAAATAGCTTGTGCAGCATCATTCCCAATGTGCCGGCATGTTCAGCAGATTTCACCGCGTCCTTCAGTTGACCTAGTATCTGCGGTTCACCCAGAACCATTGAATCTAATCCACTCGCGACACGGAATGCATGTTTCACTGCCTGCTCTCGCGGCAGCTTATACAGATAAGGCTCCAATTCTCCGGCCTGAAGATGATGGTAGTCAGCTAACCAGTGTGTTGCCTCTTCAGGTCTATCGGTACTGCAGTAAACTTCGGTACGGTTGCAGGTAGAAACGATCGCAGCTTCTCCCACCGGATGGTGCTGAACCAGATCATGTAACGCGCGCTCCATCGCATCTTCCGGAAACGTAACTTGCTCACGTACGTCCAGAGGCGCAGTCTGATAATTGATGCCAAAGGCAAATAACTGCATGGAGGGTTATATGAATAACTGGTGAGTAATCAGGGGTTTGTGGATTATAGTATTTTGCATACTATCAAGGTGTGGTATTACCAATACTCAGAAAATCCCGGAGACCTTCCATTCTTGTCGAAAACCAAAAATTTGGAAGTCACGAAAGTCCAAATGGATAATGGTGGCCAAGGGCGGAATCGAACCACCGACACAAGGATTTTCAATCCTCTGCTCTACCGACTGAGCTACTTGGCCTTTTAGTGAAGCTGTCGCATCCTTGCATACACAACAGGGCTGCCTATAAGCCAGCTAATTGGGAGCTCATAATTCTAACACAGCACCAAATTCATTGGAACATCTGGCAAGACCGTCCTATTCTCTAAAAGAGAGTTAAGCTGATGGTCTTGCTGTGAATATTATAATGGTAGAATTTCATTCGCTAGTAGCTGACTAGCCCGCTGATTAAAAAAGCTATGACTTGTTGCTCACGTGGAAACCCATGCAAACATTGATCCCCGTCGTCCTTTCTGGTGGTTCTGGCACCCGGCTATGGCCGCTCTCGCGCGAAAAGTATCCCAAGCAATTACTGCCGTTGGTCGGTGAGGATTCTCTGCTGCAGGCGACGATCCGTCGTACCGAAGGGTTTACGGGTATCCGGCTCGAAGCGCCGATGGTGGTTTGCAATGAAGAGTACCGCTTTGTAATTGCAGAGCAGCTTCGTTTAATCGATAAAGCCGGTACGATTCTGCTCGAACCGACTGGCCGTAATACAGCACCCGCTCTGACTCTTGCGGCACTGGCAGCAATGCGAGATGGGGCAGACCCAATCCTGCTGGTGATGCCTTCGGATCATATAATTCTGGATACCGCTGCCTTTCAAGAGGTAGTACGTAAGGGAGTAACCCTTGCCGCAGAGGGTAAAGTCGTCACTTTCGGCATCACACCCGACTCACCAGAAACAGGATTTGGCTACATCCAGTTCGGTGATGCTCTCACCGGAGGCGGTGCTTACCATATTGCACGCTTTGTAGAAAAACCCGATCTCGCAACAGCTCAAACCTATCTTGATGATGGTAGCTACCTATGGAATAGCGGCCTGTTTATGCTTCGAGCCTCCGTCTGGATCGATGCCATCTCCCTCTGCCATAAAGAAATTCTAGTTGCATGCCGTGCTGCCTGGGATGAGGGCTCAACCGATGGTGAGTTCTTGCGCGTTGGCAAGGAATCGTTCGCGCAATGCCCGAGTGACTCAATCGATTATGCTGTGATGGAACGTATCGCCGCCGGTGAAAGCTCATTGCCTCCTGGAGCCGTGATCCCGCTCGCAGCGGGTTGGTCTGATGTGGGCGCGTGGGACTCCTTGTGGCAGGTCTTACCTAAAGACAACGAAGGGAATGCTTCACAGGGCGATGTCCTGCTGCACGACTGCCGTAACACTCTGGTCATGTCGGGCGGTCGATTGGTAGCCTGTGTGGGTGTTGAGGATGTGGTGGTCGTTGAAACGCCCGATGCCATCCTCGTCGTACACAAGAATAAAACTCAGGATGTAAAGAAGATCGTCGACAGCCTCAAACTCGAGGGCAGGTCAGAAGGAAGGCTACACCGCAAGGTTTTCCGCCCGTGGGGTTGGTACGATGGTATTGATGCCGGCGAACGCTTCCAGGTGAAGCGCATTGTGGTCAAGCCGGGTGCTTCACTATCACTTCAGATGCACCACCACCGAGCTGAACACTGGATCGTCGTGCGCGGTACTGCGCAGGTGACACGTGGTGACTCGAGTTACCTAGTGTCTGAAAATGAATCTACCTTTATCCCTCTCGGCACTCGTCACCGATTGGAGAACCCAGGCTGCGTGCCACTCGAAATGATCGAAGTTCAGTCTGGCTCTTACTTGGGAGAGGATGATATCGTACGTTTTGAAGATATATATGGGCGCTGAAAGAGCGCGCCGAATACGTGTTTATCAGATACAACACCCGTCCTCATCGCAGCTGGTCTCCGTAGCGCTTTTCTGTTTCCTTGTCTCTGCATCTGACTCACCCCCAAACTCCTCAGAGAGTAGCGCGCCGATCGAGAACCCAAGCATGAGATCGTTCACATGACCAAACTTGTGTAACCGTACATGGCCAACCTTATCGATCAGGATCAAGGTTGGAGTCCCCTGCATCTGGTAAGCCTCCATGGTTAGTGGCATCCCTTGGCTCTTTTCACCCGCGTACTTATCGATCCCAATCGGAAAGCGTAACCGGTACTCGTAAGCAAACACCTCCAGCGCATCAGGCCCCATCACCTCATGGTGCTCAAATACGGTATGCAGTCCGATCACCGCGACCTTCTTAGAATCGAACTCCTCGTAAATTCGTTGGGCCTGAGGAATCCCGATTTGCACGCATCCCGGGCAGAGCATTTGAAATGCGTGTAATACAACCACTCTCCCGCGGAGAGATTCAAGCGTAGGTAACTTTGTTGTATTCAACCACTTCGATACCTGCAACTCTGGAGCTAAACTCGTATCATGACGCGTCATCATTTTGTCGTCCAAATCCATTCTGAGTAAAACAATAGAAAGGGGTAGCAGATAGGCCGTTACCCCTTTCTGTCCTGGTTAACTGATTTACTTCTTAGGGCTGACCGCACGTAATGGCGCCCAATACTGGGTAAAGACCATATCCTGTGCAGCGTTAGCCTTGTGGCAGGCCACACAGCTCTCATCAGCAGGTGCGCTCTGCGCCTTGTCGTCGCCAAAAACAAAGTAGCCCCAATTGTTTGATTTGGCAAAACGCTTGCTATCTTTTACTGAAACTGCCACTGGACCGACATAATCACCGGCAAAGTATCCACTCCCGCTTGCTGATGACTTGGAACCCACACTGACTAACTCTTTAGCAATCATGGCTCCCTCGCGGAATTCGCCTGTTTTTTTCCAGTGGGCCCAGCTTGTATGATCAAGGTAGACATAATGGAACTCTGGAAATGCTGGTTTGCCATTATTCATGTCCTTCGGAGTCACCGATGCGCCGATGGAGATCCACTCCTTGATGTTTGCTGGCCGGGCCAACTCTCCCGCTTGGTTAAATTTAGCTTGTGCTTTCTGGTGCCCATGGTCTGATGCTGCAACTGGAGCAACCTGCGCGACCAAGATAGCGGACAGGAGTAAGGGGGCAAGACTGGATAGCCGTGTTTTCTGAAGAATTCGATGGTTCAGCATAGTTTGACTCCTTTTAATAATTTAAAAACAAGGGAAGCTTCCAACTCTCAAGAGTTAATGTTAGTTAGGCTTGATACGTTCGTCAAGCGTGAGCTCCCACGCGTTATAGCCGAATAAACTCACCCGAAACCCTCAACAAGATGTCACCTCTTCGCGCTGTAATATCTGCCAATGATACCCTACCCTTCCAAACTTTTAGCGCGTAGACTCTGGCCATAATTACAGCTCTAATAATGTTCTTTTTCTATCCTCCATGTGGGAGTTGATCACGAATCCGAAAGCTCTCCAGCCTGACTTTTCTCCTGCTTCGCTGCTTGCCGAGGCAAACCGTTGTGTTGCCTGCGGGCTGTGTTTGCCACACTGCCCTACTTACCGCATAACCCAGTCTGAGGCTGACTCACCAAGAGGACGTATTGCCTTGATGAGCGCTGCTATCAGCGGCCGCATTCCGATGAATGATCGCTTTTCTCTTCATATCGATCGGTGTCTTACCTGCCGCGCCTGTGAGGCCATTTGTCCCAACCATGTTTCTTACGGCCACCTTGTTGATGGGGCTCGCGCAATCATGGCGCAGACATCATCCTCACCGATCGGACATGATCTCAGAAAAGAAAAATCTTCATTTCGAACTTTGGTTGAAAATGAATTTATCGCTAATCCCAGACGTTTTGATTCACTGCGCCCATTTCTGCGCCTATACCAAAAGAGTGGGCTACAGTCTTTAGTGCGCAAATTCACTCTATTTGGTAAAACAAAATTCGCTGAGATAGATACACAGTTACCACTGATCGGTCTGCCTTGCCAATCCCCCAACATCAAAACCACCTCTTGGCACACGATTTATCCTCCACGTGGCAAGTCACGTGGTGAGATTGGTCTGTTCCTTGGCTGTGTTGCACGACTGACAGACACGACCACACTGAACGCCGCTATATTTGTTCTCAACCATCTTGGATATACGGTACATGTACCGCCCTCACAGACTTGCTGTGGTGCACTGCATCGACATAGCGGCGACATTCAAACCTCGAATCAACTGGCGCAGGAGAACGTAGACGCATTTGAAGGACTGAAACTAGATGCGATCATTAGTACGGCTTCTGGTTGTGGGGCGCATCTTGAAGAATCCCCCCTTAACTCTCTCGCTGACATCATTGATGTCAGCGCTTTCCTGGAGAAGGCGGAGGGATGGAGTGACGTAAAGATCGCACCGTTTCCACACAAAATTCTGGTACATGATCCCTGCAGTCTGCGTAATGTATCGCGTACTGCCGAATACCCTTATTCACTACTATCTCGCATTCCCGGCTCGACTCCTGTTCCGTTGGCTGGTAATGATCAATGCTGCGGTGCGGCTGGAACATATTTCCTTGATCAACCCGAGATGGCAAAGACGCTGCTGAATGATAAAATTAAGGCTGTGACCCAGAGTGGCGAGTGCTTTCTCGTGACTTCTAACGTGGGCTGTTCAATGCATCTTGCCAGTTCATTACGGCAATCAGGATCAAAAGTTGTTGTTCTCCACCCAGTCACATTACTAGCAAGACAGATGGGGATGTCGTCTTAGTCTCACTATTCACTCGAGGTGATTGCATGCCGAATATTGACAAATTTATTATTGGATTCGATAACGCACTTCGCACGCTTTTAACGCCTGCGCAGACCCTGCGCCCTGTTCCAGGAACTGAATTATCTGAGGTCGATCTGACCGATTCTGAAAAAAATGAGACTGCCGCACTGATGCGTGTGAACCATGTCGGCGAAATTTGTGCACAGGCACTCTACCAAGGACAAGCCCTCACCGCACGCAGCAGCGAGATTCAACAGACCTTAATTCAAGCAGCTCGCGAAGAGACTGAACACCTCGCTTGGACTGAGAGACGAATTGCTGAATTGGGTGGCCGCAAGAGCCTATTGAATCCACTGTGGTACGGTGGTTCCTTCGCCATCGGTGCCTTCGCTGGCATGCTGGGGGATAAGTGGAACCTTGGATTCCTTGCTGAAACAGAGCGCCAGGTTGGGGCTCATCTTGCTGGTCATTTACAGCAACTGCCAGAGCATGACGAGAAGAGTCGCGCCATTGTTGCACAGATGCAAGTTGATGAGGCTGGACATGCCACCATGGCAATGTCTCACGGCGGCGCAGAGTTACCGACACCGGTAAAGTTGGCGATGGGACTGGGATCTAAAGTGATGACACGGACAGCTTACTGGGTTTAATTTAACTCCTTGTGCTGAA
>CAJBQQ010000038.1 GCA_903957805.1 uncultured Pseudomonadota bacterium
AACTTCGTCGGAGCATTTACCAAGCGTGCAAAAGAAGTTTATCGGGATTGACTCCGCCTCTATCAGAAACTAGAGATAACAAGTCAATACCATAAAATATATGAGGAATCGCTGCAACTGACTTCTTGCTTGAGTTTCTGAGAAACTAGGAAATGGCGATAGGACTATCAAACAGAAGATTTTAATAGGCAGCTGTTCCGCCTCACAATCGGGCCAGAAAGGAATTCAGCTAGGGTTCTAAGTGAAGGCGCCGATGCTCTTCGCTGCAGAAGAATTTCCCTTCAGAGCTGACACTCTCATTTTTAGGTAGATGTGTACTGCAATGGAGGCAGCAGACCATATCTTCCTCTCCACCGGATGACTCTTCATCACGCTTCTTCACACCACGCAGGTGACGCCTTATTCCCCAGAAGATCAACACACCAATGAGGATGAAGAATATTAGTCTGCCCAATGAATTGGCTCCATTACTGCAATAAGTGATTAGGGTGAGAGAAATCGATCCCCATCAACAAAATTTATCAACCCCGCAGAATCCAGATAAGCGTTACTAAGATACCGCCACTCTAGAGTAGGCTTAGAGGTCTATTTTTTAGTTTTGCCGAGTACTTCTTTCCAACAAGGTAAATAATAGAGAAGATCAACCCGATAAACACAGCCTAATAATTTCGCGTGACCGCGAAAACAGCTAATTGTAACAAACACTCTTTGTATTCAGAATTTGGAAGAGACGCAATTGTCGCCGATGCAATATCAGACTCATCTTGTGCCCGCTGCCTTGCGTAATCTAGCGCGCCGGTCTGTTGAATGACCTCAAGTACTGGCTGAAAACCATCCTCTCCACCCTTCTCAATGGCTCTTCGGATGATTGCTGCCTGCTCACTTGACCCTGTCTTTATTGCATAAATTAATGGCAATGTGGGCTTACCTTCGGCCAAATCATCTCCCAGATTCTTGCCGGTATCTTGATAATCACCAGAATAATCCAATATATCATCTGTCAATTGAAAGGCCGTACCCAGATGCATCCCATATGCAGCCATCGCCTCTTCCTCTGCTGAAGAAGCACCACCTAGAATCGCTCCCAAGCGGGTAGCAGCCTCAAACAACTTGGCAGTTTTATAACGAATCACACGTAGATAGTTTTCCTCATCAACATCAGGGTCTCGGCAATTGAGCAACTGAAGCACTTCGCCCTCGGCTATCGTATTGGTTGCGTCAGCAAGCACCTGCATGACCCGCATATTATCGACCTCAACCATCATCTGAAATGCACGTGAGTAAAGAAAGTCACCCACCAGCACACTGGCTGCATTCCCGAATAGGGCATTAGCAGTCGCCTTACTCCTCCTCAATTCAGATGCATCAACCACATCATCATGCAACAGAGTTGCAGTATGAATAAACTCAACAACCGCGGCGAGATCGTGGTGACGTTTACCAGAGTAATCAAAAGTGCCTGCAGATAGAATCACCAATGAAGGACGTAGCCGTTTTCCGCCGCTATTGATGATGTATTCGCTTACCTGACGAATGAGCGCCACATGCGAATGGAGCTTCTCGCGAATAACTTCATCCACAGCGCCCATGTCTTGGGCGATTAGACTTCTGATATTTTCAATCGACACGGAGATACCTGTGGAAAAACCGCCATGTTAGGAACGTCCTCACCGGCGTGTCAAGCACGGCAGTAGAGACAATTATATATATTCCGCATAAACTCCATTAGCAACAAGCCTTTGACCTGATGAGCTTGGCTATGTATAATCCGCGCTTCAGTAAAAGCAATATATGGAGTCTGACATGTATGCGGTCATAAAAACCGGCGGGAAACAGTACCGCGTTGAGGCCGGGGAAAAGCTTAAAATAGAACAGATTCTGGTTGATATCGGCAGCGAGCTGGTGATTGATCAGGTCTTAATGGTCGCTGACGGTGAAAAAGTCTCAATGGGCAAGCCCCTTGTACTCGGCGCTACAGTCCAAGCGACTGTACTCTCACAAGGACGCCACGACAAGGTACGTATTTTCAAAATGCGTCGGCGTAAACACTATCAGAAGCATCAGGGACATCGGCAGAATTACACTGAGATCCAGATTACTGGCATCTCAGCATAAGGAGAGCTCACCATGGCACATAAAAAAGCAGGCGGAAGCTCCAGAAATGGTCGTGATTCACACTCTAAACGACTGGGTGTTAAAAGTTACGGCGGTGAATTGATCCCTGCGGGTAGCATCATTATTCGTCAGCGGGGAACTCAGATTCATCCGGGCGACAATGTAGGTATGGGCAAAGATCACACACTCTTCGCCAAGATCACCGGAAAAGTAAATTTCTATGTGAAAGGCCCGGCACAGCGCAAAACGGTCAGTATCGTACCGGCTTAGCGTTAATCGGCCCACCACGAAAAGCCCTGTCCAACGCGATGGGGCTTTTTTGTTTGTGGCGTCTGAATTTAAAGAAGTCCTCTCATGAAATTCATAGATGAAGCAGTAATCCAAGTACTTGCTGGTAAGGGTGGCGATGGCTCAGCCAGTTTCCGTCGGGAGAAATTTATCCCGAGGGGTGGTCCAGATGGTGGCGATGGTGGGCATGGTGGCAGCATTCTTGCCGTTGCCGACCGCAATATCAATACCTTGGTGGATTACCGATTTGCACGGATGCATCGCGCCAAAAAAGGTGAGAACGGTCACGGTTCAGATCGGTATGGCAAGGGTGCTGATGACATTCTTTTGCGCATGCCTGTCGGTACTGTCATCACCAATATTGCTACCGGCGAGGTCATCGCCGATCTCAATCACCATCAACAGAAAACCATGCTTGCCAAGGGCGGTGCTGGTGGAATCGGTAATTTACACTTTAAATCCAGTACCAACCGCGCACCACGTCAGTTCACCTTTGGCGAACCTGGACAGGAGTTCGACCTTAAACTTGAGCTCAAGGTGCTCGCGGATGTGGGGCTCCTAGGGCTGCCGAATGCCGGCAAGTCCACACTGATACGTGCAGTCTCAGCCGCTCGTCCAAAAGTCGCAGATTACCCCTTCACCACACTGCACCCAAATCTGGGTATGGTACGGGTAGATCAGAATCGCAGCTTTGTAATGGCAGATATTCCAGGCCTGATAGAAGGTGCTGCGGAAGGGGCAGGACTCGGACACCGCTTCCTCAAGCACCTTGCCCGCACACGGTTATTGCTGCATTTAGTGGATATCGCGCCAGTTGATGAGAGCATTAACCCCGTCCGCGATGCAAAGGCCATCGTAAAAGAGCTAATGAAATACGATGAATCCCTCTACCAGAAGCCACGCTGGCTTGTACTCAACAAGACCGACATGCTGCCTGAGGGTGATCGTGAAAAAATTTGTAAAAAATTCATCCGGAGCTTGGGCTGGAAGGGGAAAACATTTATCATTTCAGCCCTTACCAACGAGGGCTGCAAGGAGTTAACCTACGCCATCATGGAAAGCCTAGAGAAGGAGTTCCAGAAGTCCGAAGAGTCTGATGGAGCGATACCAAATGATTGATTCTTATTTCTTTCAGAGCACGAATAGTCAGCTGAATTAATTTAAAAATTGCCATGCAGTCAGTTCTAAAAAATTCCCGTCGTATTGTTATTAAAGTCGGTAGCAGCCTCGTCACGAATCAGGGACAAGGCCTAGACCATGCTGCGCTGTCACTCTGGGCCGCACAGATTGCTCGACTTAAACAAATGGGCAAGGAAATTGTACTGGTCTCCTCGGGCGCAATCGCCGAAGGCATGCAACGCCTAAACTGGAAAAAGCGTCCACACGCGCTGCACGAGTTACAGGCTGCTGCCGCTGTTGGGCAGATGGGATTAGTACAGGCCTATGAATCCTGCTTCCGTGAACATGGCCTACAAGCTGCTCAGGTACTCCTCACTCACGAGGATCTCTCTGACCGTAAACGCTATCTCAACGCCCGTTCAACCCTGACAACGCTACTAAACCTAAAAGTCATTCCCGTCATCAATGAAAATGATACGGTAGCGACTGATGAAATCCGTTTTGGGGATAATGACACACTGGCCGCCCTGGTAACTAATCTAATCGAGGCCGATGCACTGGTGATACTCACCGACCAACCCGGGTTATTCACAGCCGATCCACGTAAGGATCCCCAGGCCACACTGATCGACGAGGCTAAGGCTGGTGACCTGGCCCTAGAAACAATGGCTGGTGGTGCCGGCAGTGATATCGGACGCGGCGGCATGCTGACCAAAGTCATCGCTGCAAAACGCGCTGCACGTAGCGGCGCACACACGATCATCGCATCAGGTCACGAGACTGATGTCCTCATCCGTCTTGCTCAGGGAGAAGCGATCGGCACCCAACTGCTGGCCGAGACCATGCCGCTGGCAGCACGCAAGCAGTGGCTCGCGGATCATCTACAAGTCCGTGGCAAGGTCATCCTAGATGCGGGTGCGGTAGAAGCACTCTCATCCGGCGGCAAGAGCCTGCTACCGATCGGTGTAACCAAGGTCAGTGGTGATTTCGAGCGTGGAGAGGTAGTGATCTGCCTTGATCTAGCGGGCAATGAAATTGCTCGTGGGCTTATTAACTATAGTGCCGCGGAAACCAGAAAAATTCAGCAGCGGGCAAGTCATGAAATTGAAGGTGTCTTGGGCTACGTGGATGAGTTGGAGCTGATCCATCGAGATAATCTAGTTCTGCTCTGAGAAAGAAAGGCTTAGCGAGAGTATCAGACTCTGAAGGGACCACCCGTCTAGATATATTGGAACCTGACACGAGGCTCCCTATCGCTTCCCATCGTGCCATCACTAGCAGACCTCGTTGTCAGGTCCCTGTCATAACACCATGAAACTATTTCTGTATCTGCTCTAGAGAGATATTAAGCTTGGCATGAACTAAAGCCCACCCGCTATGATTACTGAATCACGCGCGGATGACTGCCCCTTTTCAGGGCTTGGATTGCCTCTTCTTCATTCTTTACAATGATATGAGTCGGGCAGAAGAAATATCTAGCAAGCGCTCGTTGGGCATAGTGCTGGGGTATATTTTCAAGCTCCTCCCATTTCGATACCCGTGCCCGCGCCCAAGTCTTATCGTCACGGCCAAGGGCGTAGAGCCTTCTTCCGGTATTGTGAAATTTAAATATCAATATCTCACCCTTCGCCTCCTGGCTTGCACACCTCATACCCTCATAGCTTATATTCATCGCTCCTCCAGGTGACTTGATGACTAGACTGTAGAGTACTACGCCATCCTCCTCGACCTTGATAGAAGGAGCGTCAATATAATGAAGATTCTTACTGGCAGGCCCTGCATCAAACAATAACAGGTTCTCTTGCTTGGGAAAGGCAGGCAATTGTGCCAGCAGTTCAGTCCAAGTTTTTTCGCTATCATATTCTTTATCAAATCCCTTCTGATCCTGCTGCTCGGCGAAGACTGCAATCGGCAGTAAACAGAGCAATAGGATGATCTTTCTCATGACACTGGCGCCAAGTCGCCGACGAGTGATTCGCGAACCGCTACATCTATCGATTCAATCATTACTTGATATGCCGAATGATCAATTCCCATACTCAGGACAGCACCCTGTTGCAGCGCCCGAACCGAGTCCTTGGAGAGTTCAAAACGGAGGAAATGTACCGAAGAGGTCTTCTCCTCATTCTCCCGCTCTAGGTCTTCATCAGCGATGGCGTAGATTGGATCATGACCTTGCACCCTCACCCATACCGTGTCCTCTATACCAATCAACTGTGTCAATCTGATAGCACGCTCGTCAGGGTCAATGTATTCGATCATCATGGTCGACTTCCAGTTACTGCCATCAGGAACAAGAACACCGTAAGTTTGCAACTCGTCGAGTATTCCCACTTCTTCAAATATTTTCTCAACCCTCAGCATTTCCTGAATTTGATAGCGAATGGTCAGCTCATCTTCAAAAATGAGTGTTACGTTTTTACCCAGTTGGACTCTTCGATTTTTCTTGTGTGACATCACACGAGCGCGAAACTCTTGTCGCTCCTTCGAATAAGTCTCAAGGGTCATCAGGCTATCACGGCTAATTTGAGGCATGAGTCTTCCTTGTTAACAAGGGCTAGAAAAACGCCCCAAGCATTCTGTTTAAGCTCTTAGTCAATCCCGTAAGCAATTCTGATCAGCGTCAATGGGTGATGTTTCTGGGCCCTGCTCTCTTCCATACCTTGCTGGATATGTCGCCCGGCAATGGCACAGTCTGAGCTAATGTAATCAGGGTCAGGCGCTGACATCTGCTTGAATACCGGTTTCCCGATCTTCATGGAATCAAAAAAATGCTCACTCTTGACCCCCCAGGTACCATCATGGCCAGAGCAGCGCTCAACCACGGTGACCTGAGTGCCAGGAACCAACTTCAGCAAGTCCTTGGTCTTCTGTCCAATATTCTGAACGCGCAAATGACACGGGATATGGTATGACACATTACCCA
>CAJBQQ010000039.1 GCA_903957805.1 uncultured Pseudomonadota bacterium
AACTCCCTTGACGCGACGAGAAATTTCGATCGCCTTTGACATTGCGAAGAGGGTGCTGACAAATCCGCTTAAATGGACCTTACCATTAAAGGTCTCGACGCTAATCTTCTCTGAGCGCAGGTAGGGTTCATTAAGTATCGCCTCCTTCACCTTAATAGTAATAGCTGTATCGTTAAGTAACTCTGATTCTGAGACTACCCCCTCCCCTCCAGATGTAAATTCCCTATGTTGATAAATCTCATTGTTGGATTGGTGAGTTGATTCACCAATTTTATCTATAGGAGAGATCCCCACACACCCGACTAGTGAGAGCAGAGGAATGAAGAAATGGAGACTGACCAGTCGGTAGCGTACTGTCATTTCTTAATTTAAGAATAGGGAGAAAGTAACCGGTTTGGTCGAGTCCGTATCTTCTTTTTTGTTACCATTCCCCCTGAGAAGAAGGAATTAAAAATCAAATCGAAATCGGAGATATATCTTGTCACCCTTAACAAGCTTTTAACTAGCAATCTCAATATAGACAATAGCTACTTAAATACTAGGTACTGGTAAATATAGACTGCGCGGATCACTCAAGTCACATCGAGGCTCTTCAAACAATAAATCTCGGAGTTTGATATGCCATGTAAATTTCCGTTACCTAGATCATTATGTGAAAATATTAGAGAATGATAGCTAGAAGGATGTTGGTCATATGGATATGGAACACATCTACAGTTTCGGGCCGATCTCAGATCAGAATGCTGACGCTCTAATCCTTGGAAGCATGCCGGGTCGTGCCTCGCTCGCTGCTGGTCAGTACTACGCTCACTCCCAGAATGTTTTCTGGAGAATCATCTCTGAATTACTTCATCTTGACCCTGTCATGTCTTATGAATCGAGAGTGCAGGCATTAAAATCATCGAGAATTGCACTTTGGGACGTACTCAGATCCTGTAAACGTGAAGGAAGCCTGGACTCGATGATCGAATCTGACATGCAGACTGCGAATAATTTTCACCAATTCTTTAACGATCACCCACAGATCACGCGGATATTCTTCAATGGTGCAAAAGCAGAAGATTGCTTCAATCGACATGTGCTTCACACGATTGATGCCGGGTCCTTGCGTTATACCCGCCTTCCTTCTACCAGTCCGGCAAATGCCTCTATCCCTTATTCACGAAAGCTTGAGTCATGGCAGATGATTGCATCACCATGTCAACCTCTCACTCTAATGACTAATTAGCGGTTACAGTCTCGTCTGTGAAAATCTCATACTCCCTAGCAATGTCATGACTATCTCCCTCACTCGCCAGTGGGCATTGTTCGGGGGGCCCGTGCTCGCGCTGGCCGTTGCAATGGCTATGAACTCGTTTGGATGGGAATCCAAGGCAAGCTGGACCGGAGCTGTCGCTATCCTGTGCGTAGTTTGGTGGGTCTTCGAGCCCATTCCCATTCCCGCGACCTCCATCATTCCTCTGGCAGTATTCCCGCTCGCTGGGGTTCTTCCGCAGGAGAAAATTGCCAGCGCCTACGGGAGCGATCTAATTCTTCTACTGCTAGGTGGTTTCATCATCTCTACCGCCATGGAACGCTCCGGTGCGCACCGACGAATTGCCTTAGGCATGGTGAGTCTAGTAGGTGGGCACACCAGCCGTCGCATCGTATTAGGATTCATGTGCGCAAGTGCAGCACTAAGCATGTGGATATCAAATACGGCAACAGCGCTCATGATGTTGCCAATCGCACTAGCAGTGCTAGAACGAAGCCAAGATAAAAAATTAGCTGTACCACTCCTACTAGCGATCGCCTACGGGTGTAGCATCGGTGGCCTAGGAACGCCCATCGGCACCCCTCCAAATCTAGTATTCATGCAGCAGTATCAGATATTCACCGGGAACGCGATTGGATTTACACAGTGGATGAGCTGGGGATTGCCCACTGTTCTGCTAATGCTCCCGCTTGCGGGTTTGTGGCTGACTCGGAACCTGAACTTCCATGGCGAGTTGGTTATTCCACCACCCGGCGCATGGCGTCCAGAAGAGAGGCGAGTGCTCGTCATCTTTGGACTTACGATCCTCGCGTGGATGACACGTATTGAACCCTTCGGGGGATGGAGCACTTGGCTCAATCTAAAGAGTGCAAACGATGCTGCGGTCGCATTAATCGCCGTAGTCATCATGTTCCTGGTTCCCAACGGGCGTGGTGGAAGACTGCTAGATTGGGAGACTGCGGAGAAAATACCGTGGGGCATACTCATTCTTTTTGCAGCGGGTATCGCTATCGCGCATGCTTTTGTTGAGTCTGGTATCTCGAGCTTCATCGGCGGTCAGTTGACAGTCCTGGCAAGATTGCACCCGCTGATCATTATCGGAGTCATCGCTCTGGTAGTAACATTTCTTACCGAGACAACCAGCAATACCGCGACCACTGTTCTATTGATGCCGATTCTTGCAACGGCGGGCGTTGCAGCTGGAGTTGATCCTAGTCTGATGATGGTCCCAGCTGCCATGAGCGCGAGTTTCGCATTCATGCTGCCGGTTGCAACTGCACCCAATGCAATTATCTTCAGCACTGGAAAGGTGCCTATTGCTGAAATGGCACGCGAGGGTCTGGCCCTTAACTTCATTGGCGCTGCAGTCATTACCGTGGTCTGTTATTTCATAGTTGCATAGCAAGTGTTTGCACCCCATGATATTGATGCCCGTACTCGCCTGTGGCAAGATTCAGGAAATTTTATAGCACTGCATAAACCAAACAAATAAAAGGAGTAGGTGCCAGCTCATGAATTGGTTAGAAGACATCGAACTGAGGGGATCGATAGTCACCCTTGAACCACTCAATATGGACCATATCGAGCCTTTACAGACTGCCGTTAAGGACGGTGAGTTTTGGAAACTCTGGTATGCACGTGTTCCCGCACCTGAGAAGATGGAAGAATACGTAACAACAGCCATTACTGATGCGGGGAGAGGAAATATCGCATTCGCCGTCAGAATGAATGAAACAAAAAAAATTGTTGGAACAACGCGTTTCTACAATGTAGACGGACTGAATAGAAGACCGATGCTGGGCTATACGTGGTATGCAGAATCGGCGTGCAGAACCGGAATCAATACTGAGACCAAGCTACTACTATTGCAGCACGTCTTTGAGCAAAAAAATGCTATCGCTGTGGAATTCAGGACGCATTTTTTCAATCAA
>CAJBQQ010000040.1 GCA_903957805.1 uncultured Pseudomonadota bacterium
GTTACGATGAGGCATTGTTACTGGATGTGGACGGTTTTGTGGCTGAAGGTTCCGGTGAAAATATTTTCATCATCAAGCATGGAAAGCTCTATACCCCAGACATGACGTCCTGTCTGGAGGGTATCACCCGGGCCTCAATTATTGAACTTGCCGGAGAGATTGGTCTCTCTGTGATTGAAAAGCGTATCACTCGGGATGAAGTCTATTGTGCCGAAGAGGCATTCTTTACTGGGACAGCAGCAGAAGTCACGCCGATCCGTGAGCTTGATAACCGAACTATTGGTGACGGAAAGCGTGGCCCGATCACCACTAAGCTACAAGCTATGTTTTTTGACTGTGTCAGCGGCAAAGATAAGAATCATGCCGATTGGCTAACTTATGTTTGATCAAGTTTGACGGAGTTGCCTATGCAGGACCATCTCACCGACAATAAGCAGAGGCAGATAGAAGTATCTGAGGATGATTTGCCGCTGCATTGCCCAATGCCGTCGATGCTTCTCTGGAACTCGCACCCCCGCGTATACCTGCCAATTGAAAATACGGGTGAGGCTCTTTGCCCCTACTGCGGAACCCACTATACGCTTAAGGGTGGAGCCTCCTCATCAGGTCATCACTAGACCCGTGACTCACTTGAATTTATTGCTGCAGCATCCCTACCAGAGTGGTCTGGCTAACTAGTGACGCGTTATTGAGAAGCCCTTTGCAAAATCTCCCCAACGAAATTTTTAAGGCCTACGATATTCGAGGTGTCGTCGGTAAAACGTTGACGGTTTCCATCGTCGAGGCCATCGGTCATGCCATCGGTTCAGAAGCACGGTCGCGCGGACTTACATCGGTTGCAATCGGACGGGATGGAAGGTTATCGGGATTAGATTTGTCCCAAGCTCTGGCAAAGGGTTTGCAAAAAAGCGGGGTTAATGTGGTGGATGTGGGAATGGTTGCCACACCCATGCTTTACTTTGCAGCCCATGAGTTATGTGGTTACTCTGGGGTGATGGTCACTGGAAGCCATAACCCACCTGATTATAATGGCCTGAAGATGGTGCTGGGTGGCGAGACTTTGGCAGCCGAATCGATTCAGTCGTTGCGCATTCGCCTCGAAAAAAGTGATCTGGTGGATGGCAGTGGAGAGTATCGAACGCATGATATCAGCTCGACTTATCTTCAGAGAATTGCTAACGGCATCAAGTTAGCTCGTCCGATGAAAGTCATTGTTGATTGCGGGAATGGTGTGGCTGGTGCCTACGTTCCAGAACTCTATCGCAGCCTTGGGTGCGAAGTGGTTGAGCTATTCTGTGAGGTTGATGGGACATTCCCTAACCATCATCCAGATCCATCTGTACCTGAGAATCTGAGAGACTTGATCGGTATGCTCAAGACGACTGACGCCGAGATCGGACTCGCGTTTGATGGTGATGGAGACCGTCTGGGTGTTGTTGCTAAGGATGGTAGCATCATCTACGCTGACCGACAGTTAATGCTTTTTGCAGCTGATGTGTTATCTAGAAACCCCGGCGGACAGATTATTTTTGATGTGAAATGTACGCGCAACTTAGCGCCATGGATCGAGCATCATGGTGGTAAGCCGATCATGTGGAAGACGGGACATTCTTTCATCAAAGGAAAGCTCAAAGAGACTGGCGCACTCCTGGCAGGAGAAATGAGTGGCCACATTTTCTTTAAAGAACGTTGGTATGGATTTGATGATGGTCTCTATGCGGGAGCTCGCTTACTAGAGTTGCTCAGTCAGCAGGTCGATATCAATGCCACTCTGCACGCCATCCCAGACGCGATCAGCACTCCGGAGCTGCAGATTAGACTTAAAGAAGGCGAGAATTACACGCTCATCGCGCAACTACAAAAGACTGCTCGTTTTGATGATCCAGAGCGCGTCATCACCATCGACGGCCTGAGAGTGGAATACCAGGACGGTTTTGGCTTGGCACGCTCGTCCAATACCACCCCGGTAATTGTATTGCGATTCGAGGCTGATAATGAATCAGCATTAAAGCGTATTCAGGAAGATTTTCGTAAGGTTATCCTGCAAGCCAAGCCAGACGCAATACTGCCGTATTAGAGGATGTATCGGCAACTACCCAAAGACTGTAACTTCGTAGCAATGAGACTGTGGTCATGAGCTCGGAAGAAATCATGGAAACTCGAGTTCTGTTTGTCTGCATGGGCAATATCTGTCGTTCGCCCACTGCGGAGGCTGTATTCAGGCACCAGGTCGGGATAGCAGGAGTTGATAAGAAACTTTATATCGATTCTGCCGGCACCCATAGTTATCATATTGGTGCCCCACCAGATGAAAGGGCGCAGAGTGCGGCACAACGTCGTGGCTACGATATGAAGGCACTGCGCGCGCGGCAGGTACAGATATCAGATTTCGAGACGTTTCATCATATTCTGGCAATGGACGAGGATAATCTTGCTCTACTTCAACAGCAATGCCCGCCACAATATAGCCATAAGATCGGACTGCTGATGCAGCATAGTAAAAACTTCACTGGCCGGAAGGAAGTTCCTGATCCCTATTTTGGTGGACACCAAGGGTTTGAAGAGGTGCTGGATATGGTAGAGGAGGCCGGCCTAGAGCTATTGAATCACATTCTCAATAAAAAATAACTGCAGAGTGTAGATGTAGAGGTCCTATATCTTCCCCCCCTGTAGTTGTACTTAAAAAGGGTGTGGACCGGTCTGACCGGTCCACACCCTTTTTAAGTACAACTACAGGGAGAAAATGTCGAACCTCTACATCTACACTCTGCAGTTATTTTTTATTGAGAATGTGATTCAATAGTTCTAGGCCGGCCTCCTCTACCATATCCAGCACCTCTTCAAACCCTTGGTGTCCACCAAAATAGGGATCAGGAACTTCCTTCCGGCCAGTGAAGTTTTTA
>CAJBQQ010000041.1 GCA_903957805.1 uncultured Pseudomonadota bacterium
AGAACTGGTGATGTCGTTACGGATGGCGCTTGTTCAGAAGAAGGGTGTATCTGAGTGGAGTCAAGGAGTGCGCGTTAAACTATCTTCCAATGAATGTCTTTCCCCGCCCGTAACGGAATTAGTGCCTCTCCAGCAAACTCCATCTGCGATGGAACTCGCCAGCTCTCCGTCACCAACGTAATGGTCTCCTGGTTACGTGGTAGCCGGTAGAAGTCCGGGCCATGAAAGCTCGCGAAGGCCTCCAGTTTATCTAACGCCCCCACCTGATCGAAGGCCTCTGCATAGAGTTCAATGGCGGCATGTGCGTTGTAAATACCCGCACAACCACAGAAAGACTCCTTGCTGACCTGAGAGTGGGGAGCGCTGTCGGTCCCTAAGAAAAATTTTGTGTCGCCACTGATAGCCGCATCGACCAATGCCTGTCGGTGACGCTCTCGCTTGAGTACCGGTAGACAGTAGTGGTGAGGACGAATCCCGCCCTGGAAGATCGCGTTACGATTCAGTAGAAGGTGATGTGGGGTAATGGTCGCAGCGATACCACTCGACGTAGCTCGAACGAAGTCCACCGCCTCTTGGGTCGTGATGTGCTCCATCACCACCCGTAATTGTGGGAATCGTTGAGTGATGGGGAAGAGCACCTGATCAATAAAGACCCTCTCACGGTCAAATACATCCACTTCGGAGTCAGTCGACTCACCATGCACCAGCAACGGCATGCCCACCCTCTGCATCTCACCGAGCGTGGCGTAACAACGAGCGATATCCGTCACCCCTAAATCAGAGTGGGTGGTCGCCCCAGCAGGATAATACTTAACACCATAGACTACTCCACTGGCCTTAGCAGCAACGATCTCCTCAGGGGTGGTATGGTCGGTCAGGTACAGCGTCATCAACGGCTGAAAGTGCATCCCTGGAGGCAAGGCCTCCAGAATACGATCACGGTAAGATGCCGCCATGTCGGTTGTCACCACCGGCGGCCTGAGATTGGGCATGACGATGGCCCGGGCGAAACGATGCGCTGTATGGGGCAACACGGCCTTCATCTGAGGTCCATCGCGAAGATGAAGGTGCCAATCGTCTGGGCGGGTGAGAGTTATCGTCGTCAAGATGAGGTGTTCCGTAACCATTTCTGGTGGGAGCTACGATTGTACCCCAGCCGCTTAATGGATAGGTTCGGAATGGGGTATACCTGACCGGTTGCAATCCCTCGCTTGTGGGGGCAAGACAAAAAATACCATGCGACTCCTCAATTAATTTGGCAGAATGTACCCCATCGTTGTAGTTGTTCCTTAATGAGGGAGAGATCAAGATGAAATATCAGAGCTTTCAGGAGTTCGGCACTTACATCGCCGAGCGTAATCCAGGCCAGCCGGAGTATCTGCAGGCGGTAGCCGAGGTGATGGAGAGTCTCTGGCCCTTTATCACCAGTCACCCGCGTTATGCCGAGCACGGTCTGCTAGACCGCTTGATCGAGCCAGAACGGATTGTCATGTTCCGCGTATCCTGGGTCGATGACCACGGCGAAGTAAAAGTGAACCGTGGCTACCGGATCCAACACAGCTCTTCAATCGGACCCTACAAGGGCGGCACCCGTTTTCATCCCTCGGTTAATCTGTCCATTCTTAAGTTTCTAGCCTTCGAACAGACCCTCAAGAATTCCCTGACCACGCTGCCGATGGGCGGCGGAAAGGGCGGCGCTGATTTTGATCCTAAGGGGCGCAGCCCCGGAGAGGTGATGCGCTTCTGCCAGACCTATATGACCGAGCTATTTCGTCATATCGGCTCTGACACCGATGTGCCTGCAGGTGATATCGGTGTCGGTGGTCGGGAGGTCGGATTCATGGCTGGGATGATGAAGAAACTCTCTAACCGTTCTGATGCAGTCTTTACCGGCAAGGGATTGAGTTTTGGCGGGTCACTCATCCGACCAGAGGCCACCGGCTACGGAACGGTATACTTTGCTGAGGAGATGCTTAAACATACCGGTCGCTCTTTCGATGGTCTACGGGTCTCCGTCTCAGGCTCCGGCAATGTCGCTCAATA
>CAJBQQ010000042.1 GCA_903957805.1 uncultured Pseudomonadota bacterium
ACCCTCATACGTTTCTTCGAATCTCATCCTTCGGTTCTCCTGTAGCACTTCCGTTCGTCTCATTTGGCACCCCCTTCGGGGCACTATGACGACCGGACAGATGTCGCGCTACAGAACCGGACAGATCATGAACTCTCAACAAAATATCCTCCCAACCTTGCTGAAAAGACAGTGGCAAGATACATTACGAATCTGATTTAGCGACCGCGCTAACAAGGAGATTGTTGAATGTTCGCTCTGATTCAAGCGGCCGGATGGCCGGTCTGGCCGATTATTTTTGCCTCCATCGCTGCATTCGGTATTGTCTGCGAAAGACTCTGGGCATTACGTCCGAGCGTGGTCACTCCGAGAGATCTCCTCCCGAGAGTGATCCAGGAATACCGTAAGAGTGGAGTGAGTGCGGAGATGCTGTCACGTCTTCAGCAGAACTCACCTCTCGGGAAAATCCTCGCAGCGGGATTGAAGAATGACCGTAGCACTCGAGAGATTATGAAGGAATCGATCGAGGAGGAGGGGCGGGCTGTTGCCCATGATCTGGACCGATACCTCACCACACTCGGCACCATCGCATCACTCAGTCCATTGATGGGACTGTTCGGAACGCTGGTCGGGATGATTGAGATATTCGGTTCGAACTCACCGACCGGTGGTGGGGGAAACCCCGCCCAGCTGGCTCATGGGATCTCTGTGGCGCTCTACAATGCCGCGTTCGGTATCTTGGTCGCGATCCCGAGCATGATCTTCTATCGGCACTTCCGTGCCAGGATCGATTCCTTAGTGATTGAGATGGAGTTACAGGCCCTGAAATTAGTTGAGACGGTGCACGGTGATCGCAAGATTTAATCCGCGAGAGTAGACAATTCCTGATGATGAACCCTCCCCCAATCAACGGCTGAATCAGACCATGAACTTCCAGAGAGGACGCCCGAAAGAGGATCCTGAAATCAATCTGATCCCGATGATTGATGTTCTTCTGGTGGTCCTGATATTCTTGATGATCACGACCACCTACTCGAAATTTTCTGAGATGGAGATCATTCTTCCCCAAGCGAATGCGGAGAAATCGGTCGATCATCCCAATACCATCAATATCTCGATCAGCGCGAATGGGGGGTATTCGATCAATAGGATACCCATTAAGTCCTCAAGCACCGAGTCCCTCAGCAGTGAGTTACGCGTAGCTGCAGGTGATCAGACCGACCCCACCATCATCATCAATGCAGATGCCAGTGCCACACACCAGTCCGTGATCACAGTCATGGAGGCGGCACGTCTGACAGGCTTTAACCGGATCACATTCATGACCGAGGAGCGCTCGAGTAAGTAGCACTCAAGACCACTCTTCCATCCATGACCGGTTAACCCGACCCGATGGGTTGAATGTATACTTCAATTGCACGGTCTCACCGGCAGAAGGGGGTGTGATGAATGATGGCCCACCTCGTTAGACCCAGTGAGGATACCCCTTTAAATCGTTCCCAGAATGATTCATACACTAAGGAAATAATTCATGGATCCAAAGCTACTCGATATTCTGGTCTGTCCCCTTTGCAAGGGCCCTCTCCTGTACAAGAGGGTCGAGAATGAACTCATCTGCAAGGCAGACAGGATGGCATTTCAGATCAAGGATGGTATTCCCGTGATGATGGAGGACGAGTCTCGTAAACTGCCTCCCGATGAAGAGATCTAGCCTGTCTTTGGACTGATAGAGATCATGAGCCCATCCTCATCCGCAATTCTAGGCTCTCTCGTTGCAGACTCTGCAACGCTCGGACTCCACTGGCTGTATGACCCGGTCCGTATTGCAGAGATCGAGGGTGGGAGGGGCTTGGTATTCCTATCACCCGAGTCATCCGACTACCAAGGAACAAAAGGTTACTTTGCCCATTCCGGTAAGTCAGGGGGCGACTCATCAGGGTATGGAGAGACTTGTCTCCTGATGCTGAAACATCTGTCGAAACATGGGACCTTCAACCGTATCGGTTATCAGACCGAGTACCGGTCTTACTTCGGTCCGGGTGGATCTTATGTGGGGTATGTCGATTCTCCCACCCGGATCACGTTGAATACCTTGTTACCGCTCGATCCGACCGAGTTCCCGGCCGAGTCCGGTGCTGATGATAATCAGTTCGCAGCACTGGCCGCTCTCCCGCCACTGGTATCGACCCACAAGGGAACGCTAGATGAGCTGATGGAACGGGTCGATGAGTTAGTCCGGATCACAAACAATAATGACCAGGCCGTGGCTGCTGCACAGTGTTCATCTGCAGTATTGTTCGGTGTATTGAGGGGCAACCCGATTCATCAGTCACTGTCCGAATCACTACCGTTCGCAGGCGATGGACTGAGAGCCCTTCTCGAGGAGTCACTCACTCACTCATCTCTAGACAGCATCGGGGTGTCAGAACGGTTCGGACGTGCCTGCCACGTCCAAGAGGGTCTTCCCGTGGTCTTTCATATCGCTCATCACGCGAAGGACTACCGGACCGCGATCGAGGCCAATATCCGTGCCGGTGGGGATAGCTGTGGACGTTCCATCATGCTCGGTGCGATCGTTGCTGCAGACCGTGCGAATCAGGGAGGGCCTGACTCTCCCATCCCACTTGACTGGTTATCACGTTACCGCAATCTGAGTGTTGCGACAGAGGCCTTTTCATCGCTATAGGTCGTATCAATCTCACTCGTCTCGACCGCCTGTTGATCGATCTCGCAACCGACGAAGTGTGAACATCATGCACGGACTTCCGGAGGATTCAAGGACGTCCAGATGCGGGCTGCGCTTACTCTTAAAGTCCATCGACCTACACCCGTAGGGGAATCGTGTGTCCCATGTGATGTAGTAGTGAGAGCACTCTAAGCAGATCGGCTTGGGATGCTCTCGATCAGTTTCGTGGTCCAGATCCACTTTCTTGTTCATCTAACACTCCCTCTCATTCTGGGGGAGATCTAACAGTATTGTGGGGTATTTCATCGGTGTGAGTCAGTCCCTATTACTTCTTCTTCATATAGAAGATCAGGTCCTCATCCGGCTCCGGAAGGGATAGAAGTTCATTCCCCGTCTGTTCAGCGAAGACCTGGAAATCAATGACCGCACCCGGATCGGTGGCTGCGATCTTCAGCACCTGACCGGTGATCATTTCGGACAGGGATTTCTTGGTGCGTAGGATCGGCAGCGGACAGACGAGTCCACGCACATCCAGCTCCTTGTCAAAATGCATACACACTCCCAGAACTCTTTCAGTTATAAGGTTTCATAATAATCAATTGATTATGGAAATGCTATCGAACTGTTGCAGGTATATATGAATGATTCGTGCTGAACTTGGGTTAGGATAACGTTTCTTTAATAATCAGATCATCATGCCAGTTAATATTACCCCCCCCTTATCCGAAGAATTGTTGCCGATCAGAGGGCTCTCGCTCGGTATCGCTGCAGCCGGAATAAAAAAATCTAACCGTAATGATCTCCTCCTGATGGTGCTGGATGAGGGGTCCCGTGTTGCGGGTCTCTTTACTCAGAACCGTTTCTGCGCTGCACCGGTGATCGTTGCGAAGGAGCACCTATCCGGTCTCAATTCATCGGTGCGTGCCCTCGTAATCAATACCGGAAATGCCAATGCAGGTACCGGTCAGCAGGGGATTGATTCAGCCCGTTCGACCTGCGCTGCAGTGGCCGGATTACTGGGATGTGATGCCGATCAGGTCTTACCCTTCTCAACCGGTGTCATCATGGAGCAACTCCCTCTTGAGAGGGTTATAGCAGGGCTACCCACAGCTATCAGTAATCTAAAATCGGATAATTGGTTTGATGCGGCAGGATCGATCATGACGACCGATATCGTGCCGAAGGCTATCTCGAGGCAGATCCGAATCAAGGGAAGAACGGTCACCATCACCGGAATTGCCAAGGGGTCTGGGATGATACGCCCCAACATGGCGACCATGCTGGGATATGTGGCGACAGATGCATTCATCAGTCAGGCACTCTTACAGCAGATCTTAAGGCATTCTGCAGACCTCTCATTTAACCGTATCACGGTTGATGGGGATACCTCGACCAATGACGCATTCATCCTAATTTCAACCGGACAGGCGGGTCATGATGAGATCGTAGACTTAAATAGCGAGGATTTCAGATCATTGCAGGATGCGGTGACGGAGGTGTCAGTCCATCTGGCACAAGCGATTGTTCGCGATGGGGAGGGGGCGACCAAGTTCATCACGGTTCAGGTCGAGGGCGGGGTAGATCAGGATGAATGCGCTAAGGTTGCTTATGCAATCGCACACTCCCCTCTGGTTAAGACCGCCTTCTTCGCGTCCGACCCGAATCTGGGGAGGATACTCGCCGCCATCGGTTATGCAGGGATTAATGATCTCGATGTAAATCAGATAAA
>CAJBQQ010000043.1 GCA_903957805.1 uncultured Pseudomonadota bacterium
GACATTGATGTGACAAGAGTGGTTAATTGGATTGAGTCAGAAAATCTAAAGCGGAGTATCTCTGACAGGATACTGCCAGTCGTCCCATTCATGAGGGCGATATCAATGGCGCTGAATGAGGTTCCTGAACTCAATGGATTCTGGGTTGATGGTGAGTCTCGGCCATCATCCGCGGTGCATCTTGGTATGGCGATCTCAATGCGAGGAGGAGGACTGGTCGCCCCCGCCATTCATGATGCAGATGGAAAGAGCGTCGACCAGTTAATGGTGGATCTGCGTGATCTTGTCACACGCGTCCGTAGCGGCCGGTTGAGAAGCTCAGAGATGAGTGACCCCACCGTAACATTCACTAACCTGGGGGAGAAGGGTGTTGAGGGGGTGTTTGGAGTGATCTATCCGCCACAGGTTGCGATCATCGGTCTGGGAAAGATCAGCGAACGGCCTTGGGTTGAGGGGGGGCAGGTCGTGGTCAGAAAGGTTGCGACCGTCACCCTCGCGGCAGATCACCGTGCGAGTGATGGTCACCGTGGAGGTTTATTTTTAGTTGCACTCGATCGGCTGTTGCAGGAACCGGAGGGGTTGAGATGACTGTATACAGCCGTGACCAGATCAGGGAGATCATCCTCGACGCACTCAGTGCCATAGCACCCGAGGTGGATCCATCCAAGATATTGCCTGATCGGCCGATACGTGATCAGGCGGATATCGACTCGTTTGATTTCCTTAATTTCATTATCCGGTTACACGAAACTTTTAGAATTGATATCCCTGAGAAGGATTATTCTGAGCTTCTTACGCTGAACAGCGCGATTGATTATCTGGCGAGACGGTGCACTGAGAACGACTAACCCGAGACGAGGTTATAGCACCTCGATTTACTTAGTCTCACCCAGATCAAAACGTCTCATGTAGTGACAGGTATATCCGCCGCGATTCTTAACCAGATACTTTTGGTGATATTCTTCGGCGCGGAAGAACTCCTTGAACGGTACCAACTCAGTAACGATCTTTCCCTTCCACTCGCCCGATGTATCTACCGCCTTGATGACTTCAGCGGCAACGCGCTTTTGCTCTTCATCAGTAAAAAAAATAGCTGATCTGTACTGAGTGCCAATATCATTCCCCTGCTGGTTTCGAGTGGTTGGGTTGTGCATTCGGAAGAATTCGAATAGCAGGTGCCGGTAGCTGAGACGTTGCGGATCGAAGACGACCTTCAATGATTCCGCATGCCCCGTCTTGCCGGTACTGACTTGCTCGTAACGCGCATTCGGCGTGTGTCCACCGGTGTAGCCGACCTCGGTCTGATGCACCCCAGGAATCTCCCGTACCAGTTCCTCCATCCCCCAAAAGCAGCCCCCGGAGAGGTAGGCGGTGTGTTGTTTAGTCTGATCGGTCATTTTAGTGGCGGCTCCGATGGGTAGGCTGAATGCCATGACGACAAGTAATGTGGCAGAGATGGAAATAAATTTGCCGGATATCGTCATGATGATGAATTCGTGGGGTGAAGGGCCATTTAGAGGCTAAGAAGAGCCCTGAATGGCTATATTTTAATAATGTTCAACTACAATCAAAATATCGTGTTTTGACTGATAACACAACTATTCTCTGAGCCCGTCCTGGAGGGGTATCAATGAAGGATTTAGTGATTTGGTTCGATCAGCTGCGTATGACCGATGTCAGCACTGTCGGTGGCAAGAATGCCTCTCTCGGGGAGATGATCAGTCAACTGGTGGATTCTGGTGTGAGAGTTCCCAGTGGCTTTGCTACGACCGCGGATGCCTACCGTGATTTTCTGGATCAGGGGGGGCTTGCGCTACGTATTGAAGAGACGCTTGCAAGTCTAGACATCAGTGATGTCTCAAGACTAGCTGATACAGGGTCACAGATTCGGGACTGGATACTCGCAACTCCACTACCACCAAGATTGGAGAGGGAGATCGAGTCGGCTTATGAGAAATTGATTCTGCAATCGTCAGAAGCGATCTCTGTTGCGGTACGTTCCTCAGCCACTGCTGAGGACTTGACCGATGCATCATTCGCTGGTCAGCAGGAGACTTTCCTCAATATTCAGGGAGTCGATAATCTTCTAATAGCGGTCAAGAGGGTATACGCATCTCTCTACAATGACCGTGCCATCTCCTACCGTGTACATCATGGATTCGACC
>CAJBQQ010000044.1 GCA_903957805.1 uncultured Pseudomonadota bacterium
AGATCGACCGACTCGATCTTGGCGAATCGTTGGCTGATCTTGCGGCTGGAGATATGGACCTCTTCCACATCCTGATTGGCGAGACGTATGTGCTCTGCAAGCTTCTTCATTCGGTCATCAAAACGTCCAAAGTCCTGTCCCAGCTTAGAGAGTTCATGCTTGATGATATGGACCTGTTCACGGGTTTCAACATCCTTTAATACCGCACGAGCGGTGTTCAGTACCGCCATCAGTGTGGTTGGTGAGACGATCCATACCCGCCTCTGCATCGCGTAGTCCACCACGTCTGGCATATAAGCATGGATCTCTGCAAATACAGCTTCTGCAGGGATGAACATGACCGCGCCATCACAGGTCTCGGGGGGGAGGATGTACTTACCAGAGATGTCATCGATGTGTTTTTTAAGGTCTAACCTGAATTGCTTTTGCGCTGACCCACGATCAGTCTCACTGGTATCACGATCAAACATCCGGTGATAATTCTCCAGTGGAAATTTAGAATCAACCGCCACCATACCGGTAGGGGGGGGGAGATGGAGCACACAATCAACCCTGTTATTGTTTGAGAGGGTATGCTGCATCGCATAAGCACCGGCCGGTAAGATATTCCGTACCAGTGCATCTAACTGAACTTCACCGAATGCCCCGCGAGAACGCTTATCACCGAGTAGCTCTTGGAGGCTCATCATATTGGTGGTCAGACCGTCTATCTTTTTCTGCGCCTCATCAATGGTCGCAAGACGTGTCATTACACTGATGAAGGTGTCATTGGTCTTTTTGAATCCCTCATCGAGACGTTCTGTCACTTTACCGCTAATCTGATCGAGCCTCCCCTCGACCACGACTCGCAATTGATCGGAGGTCTTAGTCAGCATCTCAGATAATCGGTCACCCTGCTTAGTCAGACCCTCATTCGAGTCCTTGATCATCTCTCGGTGCTTATCTTCGATCAGCTTTGCCTGTTGGGAGAGCATGTTACGGATCACAGCCGAGAGAATACCCATCCTGATCACGAGGAAGGTCATTGCGATCATGACCGCGGCGGCAATAACGATCAGAAGGGTCTCGGGTCTCATGTCGGTGAGTATACTGCGGTTGATTTGAAGGTGTAAGTCGTTACGAGGCTAGGATTGAGGCATCAATCAATGCCAACTTCTCTTGTCTACTCATCTGCTTGATTGCGTACTCGCGTTTACTGGCAGAAGATCGTGTTCCCTGTCTCTCCTGATAGACGAGGATGACAGGACGTCTGCTACGGGTATAGTTAGCTGCTAGGCCATCATCCGAATTATGTTCTGACACACGTCGTGATACATCCTTAGTAATCCCGGTATAGAGACTCCCGTCCAAACATCGGACCATGTAAACACTCCACTCATCCAGAGGATCCATCATTCAGTTCAGGGCTCGGACAAGTTATTTCTGACCGCTGTCAAATTTCGTAATTCAGACAATCGTGCCAATCCGAAGTGAATGAATGTCAGCCCAGTCAGTGCAGGTGCGAACAGATTTAGTATTGGGACGAACTGAATCAGACCGGTCAGAAACCCTAAGGCCCACCATGATGACCGGTATATCTTGATCAGAGTCTTCATCTCCTCTGGGTTAGCATGTTCTGACAGGGCATCATATCGAAATAAACGCTGGTTCAGATATGTCGCCGCGAGGAATGGAACTAGTGCACCCGCCCCGATTAACCAGAGAGGGGAGGTCACGAACCAGATCCCGGTAAAGACACCGATCGCGATGAGAGAGTTTTTAAGACTTCCAGCAAGGCTGCCGCCATTGCTGCCACTGTTACCGCTGCGGCGATTAAGTATCGGATAATCTATCTCCACCAGACGGATCAGAGCAGGCATTGCGAATAGTGAGGTGATCATCAGAGCGGTGATGAAGACCAGTGGAACGAACAAGATGAGATGAGCCGTTGCCTGGATTGCATACGCAACCCAGCGCGGCTCCACACCCTCGAGCCAGTTCTGAATGCCGATACCGGTGAGGCCGGTAGCGATCCATCCGGAGAAGGTATCCCAGAAAATCACCCCCAAGACTAACCATGCCATGGTTGCCAATACAATCGGCCAGATCACGATCCACAATACCCTCAACTGAAACAGATCTCGAAGGCCACGTGATAGGGCATCTAGTATCGGGTTCATGATCTCGCAAGCAAAGCGTCGATCTTGGGGCGGAGTTGATCCATTGTGGCGTAACCGCTGCTGAGTGGACTATAACCCCTCTCATCCTGAAGGATTAAGCTTGGGAATCCATTAACACCAAGCCCGCGTGATTTATTAAATTGGGCGAGGGTCTGAGAGCGCATCTCATCCGATTCAAATAGAGGAATAAACTGGTGTGAATCAATCCCCACGGTAGATGCGAGTGATGACAGAACCTCGGTCTTGGTGACGTCTGACTGATCAAGATAGAAGGCCGACTGAATGGCCTTTAATAGTGAGAAGGTTACACCTGGGTTGATCATTGAGGTGGACACAATCGCCCGACTCGCAGGTTCAGTATCGTAGATAAAACCGGGTGGCATCGCGCCCTTAAAGAGGAATGACTGCCCGGTCTTACGGTGAACAGCATGCCAATGGTTCAGTATCTCTTCTCGTTGGGAGGGCTCCATCGGCAACTCGGTTCCGGGTCTTAACCCGCCGAGTAATAGTTCCGTACTGAGGCGGCCTGAGTAATCCTCGCGGATCATATCGATCACTGGTGCGAAGCCCCAACACCAGGAGCACATGGGATCAGCGAGATACCAGAGAGTCTTTCCGGTCATG
>CAJBQQ010000045.1 GCA_903957805.1 uncultured Pseudomonadota bacterium
ATCATCGCACGCTGAATCACATTCTCAAGCTCTCGTACATTCCCAGGCCAATTGTGCTGCATCAGTCTCGCTGCAGCCTCTCCTGATAACTGAAGAGCACTCTTATCCGCCCGCCCGTCATTCTCATCCAGTATCCGCTGAGCCATCGGAACAATATCCATCGGCCTCTCTCGAAGTGGCGGAATCACAATCGGGAACACATTCAACCGGTAGTACAGATCCTCTCTGAAACCGCCCTTCGCCACCATCGCTGCCATATCTCGGTTCGAGGTTGCGATCAATCGAATATCTAGTGGGATCGCTTTACGCCCCCCCACCCTCTCGACCTCCCTCTCCTGCAATACCCGTAACAGCTTCGCCTGCAATGCCAACGGCATCTCTGAAATCTCATCGAGTAACAAGGTTCCACCTTGAGCCTGTTCAAACTTTCCGGGCTGAGACTGTGATGCCCCGGTGAATGCCCCCTTTTCATACCCGAAGAGCGTTGCTTCGAGCAAATGATCCGGAATTGCAGCACAGTTAATCGCGATAAAGGGCTGCTCCGCCCTCGGTGATTGGCGATGTATAAACCTCGCCACCACCTCCTTCCCGCAACCACTCTCCCCTGTTAGCATGATCGTGGCTGAAGATTGAGCCACCCTCTTAGCCAGCGATAACAGCGCACTGGTACGGGGGTCCTTTGCAACCACTCCATCCGTATCTTTCTCAATAGTAGGAAGCAAGTAACGTGCCACATTTGACACCAAACTCTCCGATTCGAATGGTTTTAGCAAATAATCACACGCGCCTGCCCTCATTGCGGCAACAGCACGCTCAACATCTCCATGAGCAGTCATCAAGAGAACTGGGATCGCGGGGTTTAAGGTCTTGATCTCACGAAGTAATGCAAATCCATCCATATTCTTCATCTGGACATCGCTCACGACCAATCCCACGATCTGTTTCTTCAGAATCGACAGGGCTGCAGCCCCTGATTCAGCAAAGAGGGTGTCATAACCCGCTAATTTTAAGGTGGCACAGAGCGCCTCCAGCAGATCGTGATCGTCCTCAACAATGAGTACCGGCAACTTTGTCATGATGAATGAACCTCCTTACCGGCATGCCGGCTTAAGAATTGCTGTGTAATTCCCGTCTTACGCGGCAGGTTCAGTGTGAACTCGCTCCCGGACCCCGGTACCGACTTGACCTTGACCGTGCCCCCCATCGACTGGGTGACCCCCCTCACAATGGCAAGTCCCAGTCCTGTCCCCTCGGTACGAGTAGTAAAGAAGGGCTCAAATAGCCGGTCCTGAATCTCTTGCTCGATCCCACGACCCTCATCGGTCACGGTGAGTACCACCTCATCCTCACTGGCGGCACATCTGAGGGTGATCTTGCCCCCTGCCGGAGATGCCTGCATTGCATTTTCTAAAAGACTGACCAATGCTCCGAAGAGGGCCTTACGGTTCGCGGTCAGGCTCGCGCCCGCACAATCATCAATCACCTCGAGCTGTAACCCCCCCTGGATCATGTGCGGCTCAATCACCTGTACCATCTCCTGCATCAATGAGCAGATCAAGACTTCTTCCAGATCAGCCGTCTCACCCTTAACAAATAACAGCATATCCTTGATGAGATACTCAAGATGACGCAGCCTCTCGAGCGATTTGTCAGCGAATGTCTGCCGATCATCAACGGTTAGTGCAGGGTTTGCGAGATGTGCTGTATACAAGAGTGCGGTCGCAAGGGGGGTCCTTAACTGATGAGCAAGACCCGCTGCCATCTCACCCATCGCGCTTAAGCGTTGGTTACGTCGGAGGTGCTCCTGCATCTCATGAGCAGACGTGATGTCATGAATCAGCAGGATCTGTCTACCCGCATTATCGATCGGACTCCTCTCGATCCGAACACGCCTCATCGGAAGAGATCCTGTTGTTGTTCTTAGATTCCACTCGTCCGTGTCATCGGTTGCGATCAATTGCCTAGCCGCAACCTCTCCCCATGGGGTGGACATGAGTGGCTCACCCAGCATTGACACTGCAGCAGGGTTGAATTCCTCAATCCCACCACCGGCATCGAGTGCGACCACTCCACCCGGCAGAGTCGCAAGCAAGATCCCTAACCGTTGTGAGAGGGCCTCCTTCGCAACCAGTTGGTTACGTAGCTCTCCATTGGCGAGAGCCAGCTCCTGGGTCAGTTGAGAGACCTGACCCTGCAGCTCTTGGTAGGCATCAGAGAGCTGTTCAGAGGCATGACTGAAGACCGCGAACGCCTGCTTCAGGTGCTCGTAGTCTGATGGGGTTGGGTTTGTGGCTGTATTCACCATATTTTAATTCTCTCCATGTACGGACAGATTCAATTTGTCACCATAAGGATCTGGATCTGGATCGGGATCGGGATCGAAAAGGATCGAAGCATTCTGACCGGCCGGTTTCAGGGACGATCGCAGAATAGCACTGAACTAGGCCCATCCCAGCAGGGGAAAAGGGGGGATAAAGCCTCTCTATTCATTAAATCAGAATACCCAAATATCCAGATAATCGTCACATCTTGTAAACCGTCCGGATGAGGGCCCCTCCCCCGACACGACAAGCGTTATTGGCCGACATCATTGAAGGTCTAACAAATTGGCTTGATACGAATTTTATGCATTATCGATATACCGTTTTAAATGGCATGTATCTTGCTCCTCATGAATGGGGCAGGACCCAACTCGATCTACTCGAGGAGCACTCTGATTCACCGCTTGAAGCGTCTTATATTTATGATTAATAACATGTTTTTCAAAATTACTGGCCCAACTCAACTCAAGGATTCATCATGGCAGCAGTAGAGACCTCCTCCCCCCAGCCCGGACTCATGGGCCCGATCCCCGTCCTATCCCAATTCAAGGGGCTACATAGCTCACAGAAGTTAGGACTGATGATCGCAGGTGCTGCCGTGATCGCGCTCATGATTGGGTCTTGGATGTGGAGCCAGGCACCGGACTACCGTGTCCTCTACCCGAATGTATCCGACAAGGATGGTGGAGCCATCATCACCGCACTCGAGCAGATGAAGGTCCCCTACAAGTTCACGGATGGGGGTGGATCGATCCAAATCCCGAGTAACCAGATCCATGAAGTCCGTCTCCGCTTAGCCAGTCAGGGACTCCCAAAGGGTGGTCTAGTCGGTTTTGAATTGATGGAAAATCAAAAGCTTGGCTCCAGCCAGTTTCTAGAGCAAGTGAATTATCAGCGAGCCACTGAAGGTGAGCTTGCCAGATCGATCCAGTCATTAGCATCGGTCGAGAGTGCTCGTGTGCATCTGGCCATCTCTAAGCCATCGGTATTTGTTCGTGATCAGCAAAAGACCAGTGCATCGGTCCTACTCAATCTTAGGCCCGGCAGAACGCTCGAGCCTGCACAGGCAAGTGCCATCGTTCATCTGGTATCGAGCAGCATTCCAGGTCTGGGTGTGAAAGACATCACCGTGGTCGATCAACATGGCAACCTACTGAGCTCTCAAGACAGCGCCAGCATGAATGCCAAGCTCGATATCAAGCTTGATCCGGGTCAGCTGAAGTACGTTCAGGAGCTTGAACAGAATTATGCAAGAAGGATCGAGGCGATACTGAGCCCGATCACAGGACCTGCCAATGTCCGTGCTCAGGTCACTGCCGATGTCGATTTCGCACTGACTGAGCGTGCCGAGGAGATCTACCGACCCAACCGTCGGGATACCGATCCTGCTGCGGTCCGTAGCCAACAAAGCACCGAGACCAGTAGCACCACTCCACCGGGCTCGAGTGGCGTTCCTGGCGCATTATCAAATCAACCACCAGGACCTGCATCAGCACCGATCGATACCGCTGATGGAGAGGGTGCCCCTCCAACACCATCGAATCTACATAAAGAGTCCACAGTCAATTACGAGGTCGACAAGACGATCCAGCATATCCGCCAGCCCCTGGGTGGAGTGAAGAGACTATCAGTCGCTGTAGTGGTGAACTATCGTAAGGAGACCGATGCAGAGGGCAAGGTCGAGCAAAGACCACTCGCAGCTGAGGAGATCGCGAAGATCAATGACCTGGTTAAGGAGGCGATGGGTTATAGCAAAGAACGTGGTGACACATTAAATGTTGCGAACAGCCCATTCACCGAGTCCGAGGCAGAAATCATCCCAGAGACCCCAATCTGGATGAATCCCGTTGCCTGGGACTGGGGTAAAGAGATCGGAAAGCATCTACTCATCGCAGGTCTA
>CAJBQQ010000046.1 GCA_903957805.1 uncultured Pseudomonadota bacterium
TGAGCCTGATCAATCCATTTTTGTCGTCTCGATGCCGCCTCGATCAGCCAGTGAGGCTCGATCTCAAATGCGGTGGCATAGAGCCTACGGATATCAGCCGGCGCCCGGTCTATCTTGCTCAGCGCCCCATCGAAATACTTAAGATCAGAGATCATCACCTCATCCCAGAGCCCGACCTCTCTCAAATCTTTTACTAGGCTCTCGTTTGCAATCGTGAACTCTCCCGACAGATTCGATTTGACATAGAGGTTCTGGTAGGTCGGCTCGATACTGGCGGATACGCCGATGATGTTTGAGATGGTCGCAGTCGGCGCGATCGCTAAGCAGTTTGAATTACGCATCCCGTGCTGCTTAATACGTTCACGCAAGAGCCCCCACTCCAAGGTCGAAGAACTGTCCACCTCGACATAGCCGCCACGCTCCTCTCTCAGTAAGTCGAGAGTATCCTGCGGCAAGATCCCACGATCCCATAAACTGCCCCGGTAAGATGCATAACACCCCCTCTCCTCGGCCAGCTCGGTCGAGGCCCAGTAGGCCTGATAGGCGACCGCCTCCATCGAATGGTCTGCGAACTCAACCGCCTGTTCAGAAGCATAGGGAATTCGCAGCATATGCAGACAATCCTGAAATCCCATGATGCCCAGACCCACCGGGCGGTGTTTCAGGTTTGAATTACGCGCCTTAGCAACGGCATAGAAGTTAATATCGACCACATTATCCAGCATCCTCATGGCCGTCCTGACGGTACGCTTGAGCTTCTCGGTGTCGAGCCTTCCGTCCTTGATGTGTGCTGCCAAGTTAACCGATCCCAGATTACACACCGCGATCTCATCAGAGCTCGTATTCAGTGTGATCTCTGTACAAAGATTAGAGCTATGCACGACCCCAACATGATTCTGAGGAGACCGGATATTGCACGGGTCCTTGAAGGTGATCCATGGATGCCCAGTCTCGAACAGCATACTCAGCATCTTGCGCCATAGCTGCTGAGCAGGAACTTTTTTGTATAGGCTCAACTCGCCACGATCAGCCTTCTCCTCGTAGGCAAGATAAGCGCTCTCAAAAGACTTGCCAAACTTTTCATGGAGGTCGGGCACATCCGATGGCGAGAATAGAGTCCACTCACTCCCCTCCATCACCCTCTTCATGAACATGTCCGGAACCCAGTTGGCGGTATTCATGTCATGGGTCCGGCGCCGATCATCCCCTGTATTCTTACGTAGCTCTAGAAACTCCTCTATATCGAGGTGCCATGTCTCCAGGTATGAGCAGACAGCCCCCTTCCGCTTACCACCTTGGTTCACCGCAACCGCGGTATCAGATACCACCTTTAGAAAGGGAACCACTCCCTGAGACTTGCCGTTGGTCCCCTTGATATGCGATCCCATCGCTCTGACTGCAGTCCAATCATTACCCAGCCCACCAGCATACTTGGCGAGAAGCGCATTCTCTTTAATCGCCTCGTAAATACCGTCCAGGTTATCCGACACCGTGGTCAGATAACACGACGACAGCTGAGACCGGCACGTACCTGAATTAAATAGAGTCGGTGTAGAGCTCATGAAATCAAAGCTGGACAGGACATGATAGAACTCGATCGCACGAGCCTCACGGTCCACCTCATTCAGAGAAAGCCCCATCGCAACCCGCATAAAGAATGCTTGCGGCAATTCGATCCTCTGATCCTGCACATGCAAGAAATAACGGTCATACAGAGTCTGCAATCCAAGATAGCCAAACTTTAAATCTCGGCTGGCGTCGAGCACCTTCGCCAATCGGGGCAGATCGAACTGAGCCATCCTGCCATCCAACAACTCGGCATCGATACCCCTCTTGATGAATTCGGGGAAGTATCCAGCGTATCGTGACAGCATCTCTTCCTGTATGACCTCTTCACCCAGAACCTCGAACCGGATGGTATGCAACAATAGTCGCGCGGTCACGTAGCTATAGGCAGGCTCTTTCTCGATCAGCGCTCGGGCAGAGAGAATGACCGACTTCCTCACCTCCTCCGCCGGCACTCCGTCGTACAGATCCTTCAGTGTGGCCTTGAGTATCAGCGTAGCGCTCACCGTTTCGTTCAGCCCTGCGCAGGCAGACTCGATCAGCGCCAGCAAACGAACCGTATCAAGGGGGACTCTATTTCCACCCTCCATCACATGCAAGATACTGGCAGGCGTCTCTGCTGCAATCGCAGCCTTTTGCCTTGCTCTCTCTCGGGTCCTCTCCTCTCGGTAGAGCACATAGGACCGCGCCACGTCGTGATCGCCCGATCTCATCAGAGCGAGCTCCACCTGGTCCTGGATATCCTCAATATGGAAGGTCCCACCTTCTGGCTGATGCCGTATCAGCGCGTTGACCACATTATTGGTCAACTGACCGACCACCTCCCTCACTCTGGTTGAGACCGCACCCTGGCCCCCATTCACAGCGATAAAGGCCTTGGTCATTGCGATGGAGATCTTGCTCGGCTCGAAAGAAACAACCGAGCCATTGCGGCGAATTATTTTGTACTGGGAGTAACGCGAGTCTTGTGCGGTGGCAGCTGGAGAAAAGTCGTAATTGGGCGTTAGCACCGGATCGGTGTTGTCTGCTGCGAGCTGCATGTCGAACTCTCCTTATCTATTCTATTTCTATTGCAATACTAAACGGGAAGCACTTCCCTTCATGTCATATCAGGACAGATAGCCTGCATGTCCATTGACTACCACATCTAGTAGTTCGTTAAATCATGTCAGCTATTCATGGTATGTGCACATGGAAGCGTAGTTTTGTGCAAATGACAGAATAATGCAAGCATTTTTTACGAATATCGCTCAATAGAAAATTATAAATCTAGATACACCGAGTCATGCTCTTTGATACTTCTAATCAGATCTCTCAACACCGACTTAAATTATTGTGAGATGCCGATCAATGCACCCCGATCAAAAAGATCTCTCATCACCGCTAGCCCCCCCTCAATCACGGCCCCCGGTTCAGGATGTTGACTCTCTTTAGCGATGGCCTCAAGCGCGCTCCGGCCGGTGTTCTCCGCGTTCTCGAACAGACTAAGTAGTCTTGTGGTGAATGCATTGATCTCCATGAATTGAATCTGATCACCCACACCGCGAAATACCAGCAGGTAAGTCTCTGTCGACACAACTCTGACACCTGGCTCGATGCGATGGACGGGCCAGTGATAATGCAGACTCGCAAGAACCGGATTCAGAACCGGACGCCCCTCGAGCAGATCTCCCTCTCGGTCGATTTGATTCCAGTCCGGCTCCCGAGTCGAGATAGAGAGCACCAACTCAATCCACTCGTAGTGAGCGAGCTCTATCATGTATGCGGGGTCATTCGCAGATGGAGTCCACTCGTCCTTTAGGAAATGGATGAACTCGTCCGGTATCTGGCGAAAGAATGGTGACTGGCATCGGTGTTTGGCTAAGAAGGCCCTCACCAATCTCGTCCAACGGCGCAGCCCTAAAACTTCTCTCAATACAGGAAA
>CAJBQQ010000047.1 GCA_903957805.1 uncultured Pseudomonadota bacterium
GGCGAAACAATATTGACTGTTGATCCGATGGCAACACCGCCCGCTAGAGCCGCATTAGCCATATCGACCATTGAGGTCTTACCCTTATGAAAGTATGAGCTAAGAAAGTAGGTGCTGATGGTCGCTCCGCAAAGCGCGAGCACGGTATTGACCACGGTCTGAGGCATCTCCTCAAAGGGAACGATGGCCGCTGCGAAGCTTGGCCAGAAGAGCCACAGAACCATTGACCCGAGCATCGCAAAGCGATCGGACGTGGCATCCGACTCGATCGGTTGACTGCGCTGCAACTCGGTGGTCAGCGCAATGGATAGGCCCAACCCAAAGTACGCTCCAAAGGCGTGGATGATGACTGAGCCTGCCGTATCCTGGAACCCCTTTGTGAATCCTAATGCGCCGTCCAGCACCAGATACTCATTCATCAGGTATGCCGGAATCAGAAAGATCGCCAGCAATGCGTATTGAAAAACTCGCAGACGTCCGAGCACTGCCCCCATGGCGATCAGTGCAGATGCTACTGCGAATTCGGCGAACATTAATGCCTGAACTGTATTCGGGGCGATCTCGTGGCCCATTATTCCATTCGCTCTGAGCAGTATATACAGAGGAAGCCCCACTGCAACCACCAGATAGGTTCCCGTCGTGGCGCCGAATCCGTATCGACGAACGAACACCATCAGAAAACCAAATCCCACTAATAGCATGGCCAGGATATGGATGACAAAGTTGTACTGGGATACTTGCCGAGCTTCACTCAGCTCGGGAACAGCCGCCCCCTCACTCGCCCAAGCGCTGAAACAAAATAAAAAAAGATTCGCTACAACAGACAGCGCCATGCAGAGGCTTCTTTTCATTTGCGTCTCCCCATTCACAATAATTATTTGGCCTACACCGATTCAGAGTGTGTACCTCGTTGGCCATAAATACAATAGGGTTATGGCATATAACTTTCCCCGGCCAAGAAAGTTAACCCACTCTCCAAGAGGGCCAGACGATAGATATATGGAAGAGTGAGGTTTCTTTATCAATACATAAAGTTACATATACGCATGATCTGCCAAGAACCAATGGATAACGACTTGACCAGCTATTTCAGGGAGGGAGTTTATTCAGAATCTGATGATCGGTATCACATTTATTGCGATGAACAAAAACAAACGGCCACCGAGTTTCGGTGGCCGTTCCTTGAAGACTGAATCATTGATGACGACTAACTTCAGAAAATCTTGTGTCCTCTAAGAACCAACACAATTCTTGCGAACTTCTGACCGGAGCGAGTCCGAGGTGCAACTCTAATATCCCCTTGGATTACTTTTTGAGTTACGACTTGGTACCTGGCTTACGACGACGTAACCATAAGAAAGCACCGATACCGGCTGCGGCCAAAAATACGGCAGCCTCCATCAAGCCAGGGCCCGAACCATGGCTCCCGTGCCCACCACCCTCACCAACTGTGAGTGGGATACGGACCTTCTCCTTCATCGCCCCATCCTCCTCTGTTTCCAGCAGCACGACATACTGACCGAGGTCAGCCATGTTGACCTCTCCGAGCGAGATGCTCCCGGATGGGTATATCTTTGGCGGGAGGGATAGTACCTCATGTCCATTCGGACCGTGGCCTTCCATCACTACCCGTACAGCCAGCGGAAGCTTCCGTGACTCGGGCTCATTCAAGTCCACTGACATGAGTATGATCCCAGTTGCCGGTATTTGCTGGCAGAACGCGTGCATCGGAGGGATGTCCCCCTTCGGTTTCTCATAGGCGCTGAAATTTACAGAGAAGGCTCCACCCTTGATGACACAATCACCCGAATGGTGACCCTCATGGGCAAGCATCAGCTGCGCATGGGCCGGTAACGTCACCAGCATTATCAGTACCGCCCAACCCAGCCGCTCAGCCCATCCAGATACTCTGTTCATAACATCTCCGTATTAATACCAAGTTAATCGTATGCCCGGTGGTTTTACCTAGACAGATCGCTTGCCAAATACTCAGTGTGGCCATGTGCTGACTCGCACAGTGATCCGATCGCCGAGAAGATTCTGAGTGGAAGTAGCCTAGCATTAATATGCAGATGCCCCACCGACCGAAATCTTTATGTCAATCAGCAGGACAGAGAGCCCGTGCCGATGCATAGAACAGCCAAGACCCGGGATTGTATAACAAACTATCCGAGAATAGGAAGCCGCATAGTCATGAGTATCACTGGATCGGTTTGACCTGTTTATATGCTTTAGTTTTATAAAATTACCTCTGCCTATCTTGTCTAGAGAGACTCCATAGAGCGCAAGCTATTCAAGTCTTCTGCGTGTAGGCAACATGTACCATTTAAAGAGAGGCACACTTGCTGTACAATGTTTTTTCTGGTATTAAACCGTCCTCGCACCAGCGCAGAAATCAAAAAGGGTCCAAAGATGCCGCAAGAGTCACTCCGTAAACAGGCTGCTCCTTACCTACCGAAAAAAGGAGAGAGCTACATGAGCCCCAAGCAGCTCATGCATTTCCGTAAGATACTGGAAGGCATGAAGATTGAGTTGGGGCAAGATATTGACCGCACAGTTCACACCATGCAGGATGAAGCCACGATCTTCGCCGACCCCAATGACCGAGCCAGTCAAGAGTCTGATATCGCGTTGGAACTACGTAACCGCGATCGCGAACGTAAGCTCATCAAGAAAATCGATGAGACTATCGCAATGATAGAAACGGAAGACTATGGTTACTGCAATAGCTGCGGAATTGAGATTGGCCTGAAACGACTAGAGGCACGTCCTACCGCTACGCTCTGCATAGACTGCAAGACACTCGACGAGATAAGAGAGAAGCAAATAGCTAAGTAGGGTCGTCTCGCAGATAGTTTACGTTTAACTTAAAAAAAGCCCCGTATCTTACGATACGGGGCTTTTTTTAATCACACCTTCAAGTGGTAACTACCTCACTACGAGGCCGCGTCACCCTCAACAGTTTCGCTGTTAACTGCCTTCATACTAAGACGTAAACGTCCCTTTTCGTCAGCCTCCAGCACCTTAACACGGACCGCCTGACCTTCCTTAAGGTGATCAGAAACATTGTTGACTCGCTCATTAGCAATCTGGGAGATATGCAGCAGTCCATCCTTACCCGGAAGGACACTGACAATTGCGCCAAAGTCCAAGAGCTTCAGTACCGTACCATCGTATATCCTGCCCACCTCTACCTCAGCAGTAATATCTTCGATACGCTTTCTCGCCAGTTCACCACCCTCGGCGCTGATGCAGGCGATCATGACAACTCCATCGTCAGTGATGTCAATGGTCGTTCCGGTCTCCTCGGTCAGTGCACGGATTACCGCACCACCCTTACCAATCACGTCCCGAATCTTCTCCGGATTAATTTTGATTTTGATGATGCGCGGAGCGTGCTCTGAGATTTCCTCACGTGTTGAAGGCAATGCCTTCTTCATAATTTCCAGGATATGCATACGCCCCTCTTTGGCTTGAACCAGAGCAGCATGCATGATCTCCTTGGTAATTCCCTGAATCTTTATATCCATCTGCAGCGCAGTGATACCGCGATCGGTGCCGGCAACTTTAAAGTCCATATCACCCAGGTGGTCCTCATCTCCAAGAATATCGGTCAGCACTGCAAACCGATTACCCTCCTTAATCAGTCCCATCGCGATACCTGCCACATGTGCCTTCAACGGTACGCCCGCATCCATTAATGCCAAGCACCCGCCACAAACAGATGCCATGGAACTGGAGCCATTGGACTCAGTAACTTCAGACACAACCCGCAGTGAGTAACCGAACTCCTCAGCAGAGGGCAGTACCGCTATTAACGCGCGCTTAGCAAGTCGTCCATGGCCGATTTCTCGACGCTTGGGTGTGCCCACCCGCCCGGTCTCGCCGGTAGCATACGGGGGCATGTTGTAGTGCAACATGAATCGGTCCGTATAGTCCCCTTGCAACGCATCGATTCTCTGTTCATCTCGGCCCGTTCCCAAGGTGGCTATTACCAGCGCCTGAGTCTCCCCTCGGGTAAAAAGAGCAGATCCATGTGTTCGTGGTAGTACTCCATTCCGGATAGTGATGGGCCGCACGGTGCGGGTATCACGTCCATCGATCCGCGGTTCGCCATCAAGAATCCGTGACCGTACAATCTTTGACTCAAGCGCAAAACAAACTTCCTTAACTGCCTGTCCATCCGGCCCGTTCTCAGTGCCAACTCCAATCTCAGTAAAGACCCGTTTCCAGATTTTATCTATTGTCTCTGACCGTGCTTGCTTTTGCTTTAGCTGGAATGCTGCACACAGATCCGGCTCTGCCAGCTTGGCGATTCTTTCAGCTAAGGCGACGTCTCTTTCAGCTGGCACCCAATCCCAAGCAGTTACACCCGCCTCGTCAGCCAGTTCATTAATTGCATTGACCACCGATTGAAGTTGTTGGTGGCCAAACATGACCGCACCCAGCATCACATCTTCCGGCAACTCAGATGCCTCAGACTCAACCATTAGTACCGCTTGCTGTGTCCCCGCTACTACCAGATTCAGTTGGGTCTGTTTCAGTTCGGTCGCGGTTGGGTTGAGTACATAGCCACCATCAATATAGCCAACTCGAGCAGCGCCAATTGGTCCGCCGAAGGGAATGCCAGAAAGAACCAGTGCTGCGGAAGCGCCGATCATTGCCGGGATATCTGAATCAACTTCGCTATCGGATGATAAGACCGTGGCAACGATCTGTACTTCATTATAAAAATTGTCGGGGAATAGCGGGCGGATGGGGCGATCAATCAGGCGGGATGTAAGTATTTCTTTTTCAGAAGGGCGCCCTTCACGCTTAAAGAAACTGCCGGGTATTTTACCAGCGGCATAAGTTCTCTCTTGATAGTCCACGGTCAGAGGGAAGAAGTCTTGTCCTGGCTTGGCGTTTTTTGCGCCCACCACAGTAACCAGCACCACGGTGTCATCCATTGTCACCATCACCGCGCCATGTGCTTGCCGTGCAATCTCGCCGGTTTCTAGTGTGAGTTGATGGCGTCCGTAGGAGATACTTTTCTTGATCGGTTTCAATTGGCTATCCTTTTTCTATGAAAGCACTGACGTTCTGTGCCCGGTTGTCCCATGCAACACGCGGCCCACATTATTGCTAGCCGTTCCCCCGCTCAGAGGGGGCCGGTCTACTTCCGAAGACCCAAACGCTCGATCAATGTCCGATAGCTATCGACACTTCTGCTCTTAAGATAATCGAGTAATTTACGGCGGCGATTTACCATCCGTAATAACCCGCGACGGGAATGGTGGTCCTTAACATGGGCCTTGAAATGGCCAGTCAATTCATTAATGCGGGTAGTTAACAGCGCTACCTGCACCTCAGGAGAGCCGGTATCACCAACAGCCCTTTGATAACTGAGCACCACCTGCGCTTTTTGATCGGTTGTGACTGGCATATGTATATTCTCCAATAAATGCCTGATGCGAAAGGCGGACATTCTACCCTTTAATGGGGGGAACTCTCAAGTAACTCGCTTAATTTATTTCGACGCTGGGGATGCTCCTAAAATAAATGGCATTCAACCCGGCCTGAAAAAACGCGGTCCCAGCGTTAACTAGTCCGCTCACATCGAGACCAAGACCCGCGCGTGACGCTGTCACCCTGCGTCGAGTCTACTCATTTTCTGGAAAATTGGACAGGGCTAGGGGTTGACCAAAGATCGACTAACCGTTACTGTCCTTAGTTCTGCGCATCGCATCATTGATGTCTAACATTAGGAATAGCTTAAGGTATGGATACGGATTTAACAGGCGCCGAGATCACAATACGTTGCTTGCAGGAAGAGGGGGTGGATTATATCTTTGGCTATCCCGGTGGCGCCGTTCTCTTCATTTATGACGAACTGTTCAAGCAGGACAAGGTCAAACACGTCCTAGTCCGTCACGAACAGGCGGCAGTTCATGCGGCGGACGGCTATGCCCGTTCGAGCAACAAGGTCGGGGTTGCTCTAGTGACATCGGGGCCCGGCGTAACGAATGCCATTACAGGTATTGCTACTGCTTATATGGACTCGATCCCAATGGTGATTATTAGTGGTCAAGTACCGACCCATGCCATTGGCCTGGATGCGTTTCAGGAGGTGGATGCGATCGGAATCACACGCCCCTGCGTCAAGCACAACTTCCTGGTTAAAGATATCGCCGAACTGGCGACCACCCTCAAGAAAGCATTCTACATTGCCTCGACCGGCCGTCCCGGACCTGTGTTGGTCGACATTCCTAAAGATGTCAGTCAGCAGAAAGTGCCATTCTCCTACCCAGAGAGTGTCTCACTGCGCTCATACCATCCGGTCACCAAGGGACACTCCGGGCAGATCAAGAAAGCGGCGCAACTGATACTGGAAGGGAAGCGTCCAATGGTCTACGCTGGCGGCGGCGTGATCCTGAGTGATGCAGCCCCTCAACTAACCGAACTGGTCAGGATGCTGGGATTCCCATGTACCAACACACTGATGGGCCTGGGAGGATTCCCAGCCACAGACAAGCATTCTGTCGGCATGCTGGGAATGCACGGCACCTACGAAGCCAATATGGCGATGCAGCATTGTGACGTACTCATCGCTATCGGCGCCCGTTTTGATGACCGTGTGATCGGCAACCCCAAACACTTTTTTAATGAAGACCGCAAGATCATACATATCGACATTGACCCCTCTTCTATCTCTAAACGGGTCAAGGTAGATGTCCCCATTGTCGGCGGTGTCTCAGATGTACTGGTCGAACTCATCAAACAGCTCAAGGCGCGCAAAACGAAGCCGGATCAGGTTTCGCTCAAAGCTTGGTGGAAACAGATTGATCTTTGGCGTGCCCGCGACTGTCTCAAGTACGATCGCGCGAGCACCATCATCAAGCCACAAATGGTGGTCGAGAAACTTTATCAGGTCACAAAGGGCGATGCCTTTATCACCTCAGATGTAGGTCAGCATCAGATGTGGGCGGCGCAGTTCTACAAGTTTGACAAGCCGCGCCGTTGGATCAATTCCGGTGGCTTAGGAACCATGGGGTTCGGTCTCCCAGCAGCAATGGGGGTACAATTTGCCAACCCTCGCGGCGCGGTAGCTTGCATCACCGGTGAGGCCAGTATCCAGATGTGTATCCAAGAACTATCCACCTGCAAGCAGTATGGACTCCCCCTCAAGATCATTAACCTTAACAACCGCTATATGGGGATGGTGCGCCAGTGGCAAGAATTTTTCCATGGCAATCGCTACGCTGAATCCTATATGAATGCGCTGCCAAACTTTGTCAAATTGGCCGAGAGTTATGGTCATGTCGGCATGAAGATTGAACAGCCGGGTGATATCGAAGGCGCCCTGAAAGAGGCCTTCAAACTTAAAGATCGCTTGGTATTTATGGACTTTATTACCGACCAGACCGAGAACGTATTCCCGATGATCCCCGGGGGCAAGGGTCTCTCCGAAATGATCTTAGTATAAAGATTATGCGACACATCATCTCACTACTGATGGAAAACGAGGCCGGCGCATTATCCCGCGTGGCCGGACTATTCTCAGCGCGCGGCTACAATATCGAGTCGCTCACAGTCGCCCCCACTGAAGATCCTACCTTGTCACGCATGACCCTGGTCACCGTTGATTCGGACGATGTCGTCGAACAGATCACCAAACAGTTGAATAAACTGATCGAGGTGGTCAAGGTGGTAGACCTGAGTGAGGGTGTTCATATTGAACGTGAGCTGATGCTGGTAAAGGTGCGCGCCGTGGATAAGGGCCGGGATGAAATAAAGCGCCTAGTCGACATCTTCCGCGGACACATCATCGATGTCACCGACAAGTCCTACACAATTGAACTGACCGGTCCTGGCTCTAAGCTTGATGCATTTCTGAATACGATTGATCGCAGCACGATCCTAGAGACGGTTCGTACTGGCGCTTCCGGCATTGGCCGCGGGGAGCGAATACTGAAAGCATAGCGGCCCCTAGTATGCGTGAGATTCTATACACCCCATTTGTCAGATTAGCCCCCATCCCCAACCAAAAAAGAAAGGAAATCCATGAAAGTTTATTACGATAAAGACGCCGATCTATCCCTCATCAAGGGTAAGAAGGTTGCCATCGTGGGTTACGGCTCACAGGGCCACGCTCACGCCAATAACCTGAATGACTCTGGCGTAAAGGTAACGGTCGGCCTGCGTAAGGATGGGGCCTCTTGGGACAAGGCAAAGAAGGCTGGCCTTGTCGTCAAGGAAATTCCCGAGGCCGTTAAAGGCGCCGAGGTAGTGATGCTACTATTACCTGATGAACAGATCGCAGCCGTTTATAAATCAGAGATCGAGCCCAACCTTAAGAAGGGTAGCACCTTAGCATTTGCTCATGGATTCAATATCCATTATGGCCAAGTAACACCCCGCTCTGACCTTGATGTCATCATGATTGCGCCCAAAGGCCCTGGTCACTTAGTGCGATCCACCTATACCCAAGGTGGAGGGGTGCCCTCACTCATCGCCGTGCATCAGGACAAGTCTGGCAAGGCGCGTGACTTGGCCTTGTCTTATGCCGCAGCAAACGGTGGCACCCGTGGCGGCGTGATCGAGACCAACTTCCGCGAAGAGACTGAGACCGATCTATTCGGCGAACAGGTCGTCCTGTGTGGGGGCCTTACCGCCCTAATTCAGGCTGGTTTTGAGACCTTGGTAGAAGCCGGTTACGCACCAGAAATGGCCTACTTTGAATGCCTTCACGAGGTGAAGCTGATTGTGGACTTAATTTATGAAGGTGGCATTGCCAATATGCGGTACTCTGTCTCCAACAATGCGGAGTTCGGTGATATCTCACGTGGCCCTCGCATCGTTACCGATGCCACTCGCGCTGAAATGCGCAAGATTCTGCGTGAGATTCAGACCGGTGAATACGCTCGGGAGTTCATCTTAGAGAGCGCTGCAGGTGCACCCATGCTTAAGGCAAGTCGCCGACTCGCCTCCGAGCATCAGATCGAAGTGGTTGGTGCGAAGCTGCGCGACATGATGCCCTGGATCAAGAAGAATAAGCTGGTCGACCAAACCAAGAACTAAAGAACAGTTGAAATTGATCTGTATCGCTTTAAATACCAGACCCTCCCAGATGGGAGTGGTCTGCGTTCCATTGACCACTACTCACTTTCGACCGACCTGATGAATTATCCCCACCCCCTCATTGCCCGCGAAGGCTGGCCCTTTATCGCGATTGCGACAGTCATCACAATACTGGTTCATCTCTATGCCGGTTTGCTGTGGGCTCTGCCGCTCTGGGTGATCACCATCTTTGTTCTTCAATTCTTCCGTGATCCGCCGCGCGCCATTCCGCGCCAGATCAATGCCGTGCTAGCACCCGCTGACGGCCGAATTGTTGCGGTGGAGAATGTACAGGACCCCTACCTCAAGCGTGAGGCCATCAAGGTGAGTGTTTTCATGAATGTGTTCAATGTCCACTCCAATCGCAGTCCGGTGGATGGTGAAGTGCACGGGCAGTGGTACTTCCCTGGGAAGTTCATCAATGCCGACTTGCCTAAGGCCTCGCTGGAGAATGAACGCAATGCGCTATGGCTAAAGACTGCAAGTGGCGCTGATGTAACCTGTGTTCAAGTCGCCGGTTTAATTGCAAAGCGTATACTGTGCTACGTAAAGCCAGGTGAGCATCTCGTGCGCGGCCAGCGCTTTGGTTTTATCCGATTTGGTTCACGAGTGGATACGTATCTCCCCCTCGATACCAAGATCAAGGTTAGTATCGGTGACAAAGTTTATGCGACACTGACCGTGCTCGCAGAATTTCCCCAGTAACTCGAGCTGCGTATTACCTGCTGTTTACCATCCAGTCATAACCGTTTACCATGCACCGGTCTTCCCGTGTGTTGTGTAAATAAGGCTTAACCCTCAGATGCCCCGCTTCCTGCTCAAATCCAATCTACGGCGCCGCGGCATTTA
>CAJBQQ010000048.1 GCA_903957805.1 uncultured Pseudomonadota bacterium
AGTATCGCCTTAGCGATGATCTCCGGGCCAGGTGCTTTGGATTCACCCGACAGGAAGCTATGAATCCCAGCGAGAAGTTTCCGGTAGGCTGACGGATGCGTCACGCCATCAAGTAATGCAGACTGCCTGGCACCAAACTCCGTCTTGATGAACCCCGGAGCGATCACTACCACATCGATCCCAAACTCCATTACTTCGCCGCGTAAGGCTTCGGACAGCGCCTCCACTGCATGTTTGGAAGCAGCGTACCAGCCAAAACCCGGAATTGATATTTTCCCCAAGAGTGAAGAGATGTTGATGATGCGCCCAGACTTCTGATGCCGCATATGCGGCAGGACTGCTTGTATCAAGCGTGCATAGCCGAAAAGGTTGACTTCGAACTGCTGATGGGCAGCCTCCATTGAGATGCATTCAATTGCACCCAACTGGCCATACCCGGCGCAGTTTACCAGCACATCAATCCGACCCTTGGTCGCAATGACATAATCTACTGCCGCTAGAACACTCTCGCTATCGGTAACATCCAGCCGGATGGGCTCTATCCGTTCACAGCGCATTTGTTCCAGCCGGTCCATGCGCCGCGCCATGGCGAATACATAATAACCGTTGGCGGCAAGTAATTCAGTCGTGACCTTTCCCATGCCACTGGATGCCCCCGCAATCAATACAATTTGCTGCCCCATTTTTATGCCTTCCATGGTTGGTGTTCGCTCAATTTTCTACTACACGTGGTTATGGTGTATGAATGCCCAGTCGAATCGGAAAACATCTCCCCGCTTAACCCATGGTTACATCGCTCCGTCATCATGTTGAAGGTAAGGTCAGAAGTGAGGGAAGTCTGCAAAGTGTCTGGAAAATCACGGGCGATCCGAGCAAAGTTGCCCCGTCTGGCGTAACCAATTAACAGCATCGGCCGCCGACTCGCGGATCGGGCGGGGGGCAAGACCCAATTCCGCGAGGCTGTCAGAATGATCAAAATGCATGAGCCGGCGAGCCAGACGGACACCAGTCACGGTGGCCTCGGGGGGTTGGCCGCTCACATGATCAGCCCAGAATTCGTTCAGATATGCGGCAGCCAAGCCGACTGGGTAGGGGACTCGCCATCGAGGTATGGGAACGCCGGTCAGCTCCGACAGAATTCTCAGAAACCCCTCAAGCGTAAGGTTCTCTCCTCCCAAAAGATAACGTCGGCCGGGATGGCCACGCTCCAGCACGCGAATCAGACCGGTCGCCACATCACGCACGTCGATCATGTTGAGTGTACATTCCATCATGGCAGGTAGCCTGCCCTGGCAGAAATCCAGGATCAAACGTGTCGGTGGAGAGAGTCTGCGGTCTCCCGGTCCCACTGGCATGGTCGGGTTGGCCACAACAACTGGATATCCAGCCCGGGCTTTTTCCATAGCCACGTTTTCCGCCTTCAGTTTGGACAGGCAGTAGGGGCCAACCGTATCGCTCTCAGAAATCTCTATATATTCATTGATAAATTCAGTCGCACCAGCTCTGGTCAATATGCTTTCAGTACTAGTGTGCAAGATCCGCTCCGCTCCGGCCTCGATCGCGGCTTCTAGAACATTGACTGTCCCGACGTGATTCACTGCGTCGAATTCTCCGCGGTCGCGAATCCACAGGTTGGGATTGGCCGCCAGATGATAGACCCATCGCCCCCCTCGTAAAGCTTGAGCTACCGTGTCGCGATCCCGAATATCAGCAAAAATCACTTCGACTTCTGCCGGCAAATGTTCCACGTTGACCCCTGGAAGTTCAATCACACGAACCGATTGGCCGGATTCGATCAGCTGTCCCACCAGATGACTGCCAATGAAGCCGGCGCCACCGGTCACGATCGTGACTTGATTCATATGTCTTTGTCGGATTTCGTGTGGAAACGATACTGCTTTGAGGATAGCAGAACCATGGTTTTTTACAAATCCTAAAAATCCGTAACCAGATGATGTTAAATGAAAAAAGCCTATGGTTTATTCCATAAGCCTTTTAGTTTGGATCCCCCATACGGGCTCGAACCGCTGACCTGATTACAGCGACTGAACTCAATTATATAATTCTGTCCGGTATTTATTTTGAGGCGTTATCATTTTATCCAGCCTTGTTCCTGGAAGTATTTTTGTAATTCTTCAGAGATTTTATCGGCTAATGCTGATGCCTGATTGGCCGAATTTGATTTATAGGTGGTGGCAGCTCCTTTGGCTACATTGACGCCCACTACTACTGCTGTAGCAGCCCCTGCTGCAACGCCGGCTGGCCCCATCACAGCTGCGCCCGGCATATTGCCGCTGTCAGCGTGAGCTGAAAAACTTAAGATTTCTTTAATGCCTTGTGGTGTTGCTCGCAAGACAATTACTTTGCTGTCTAATGAGG
>CAJBQQ010000049.1 GCA_903957805.1 uncultured Pseudomonadota bacterium
ATTGACTCAATCATGGCGCATGTTGACCCCTTGCCATTCGTGCCCCCGACCGTGATGATGGGGAAGATTGGTACGAGTCCGAGCCTCTTCTTAACCTGATCGACCCGGTCCAGACCCATATCGATCGTGATCGGGTGGAGTTGTTCTAGATAGTCCAACCACTCTGTCAGAGTTCTAGTCGTTAAATTAGATTCGAGCATCCAGAGTCTGTCAGCCAAATGGAAGAGGATGGATGATTCTTGTTGCGCAAGGGGATTGCATTACCAGGATATATGACTAAATCTCAATTAAAGAAGGAGAGATCCATTGCGAGATTGAGTTTCAACTCAGGGACCCTACCCACCTGATCATTAGGCCAAGATCAGACCCAGATCAAGATATAGGGGCAGGCGCCTTCATCAGAAGCGTGCAAAGATTTGCCAGCTTTTCTCGCATTTTTCTGCGGTCCACAATCATGTCTATCGCCCCATGATCAAGCAAAAACTCAGCACGCTGAAATCCTTCTGGTAGGGTCTGTCGCACAGTCTGTTCAATCACTCTCGGTCCAGCAAAACCGATCAGCGCACCCGGCTCAGCGATGACCACATCACCGATAAAGGCAAAGCTCGCGGATACGCCGCCCATGGTCGGATCAGTGAGTACCGAGATGAATGGAATCCTCTCCTGGCTGAGCTGAGTCAGTGCAGCAGTCGTCTTCGCCATCTGCATCAAAGACAACAGACCCTCCTGCATACGAGCGCCACCACTGGCGGTGAAGCATACAAAGGGTAATCTCTGCTCGACACAGACCTGTACCCCACGTGCAAAACGCTCACCCACCACTGACCCCATCGATCCGCCCATAAAACCGAACTCGAATGCAGCCGCAACCAAGGGAACCGTCATGACACTACCTTGCATGACCACCAGAGAGTCGTCCTCGCTGGTAGCTATCTTCGCCTGCGACAATCGATCACTGTACCGTTTGCTATCTTTAAACTTAAGGGGGTCTATCGGTAGGACTTCTGCACCGATCTCGTACCGGGCCTCTGGATCTAGCAACAAGTCCAGCCGTACTCTGGCAGAGATTCGGTTGTGATGGTTACACTTTGGGCAGACATTAAGGTTATTTCCCAAGTCGGAGTAATACAAAACCGACTCGCAGGAAGCGCACTTACTCCAGAGTCCTTCTGGTACGACCTTCTTGTCGCCGCTTTCTTTGCGCTTGATCTTTGGGGGGAGGAGTTTCTGGAACCAGCTCATAAGTCTTTTTAATATTCAAGGAACCGATGAACAGGTCTCATACGAGTAAGGAGTGCTAGTGAATGGATGAACCCATCACCTCAGTCTCGTAGAGTAATCTGCTGGCTGTATATGCAGCCTCTAACCAGAGTAATTTTACCAGCAACGAGATCCACTGAGAATCTATTCTCAGCGGCTAATGCTTGACTACAACCTCATCGATGGCGCTACGTAGACCCCTTACCAAACGAATTACATTCTCCATTAATTGAGACTTGGATGAGCTCTCAATCTCCTCGATGATACGGCTACCCACTACCACCGCATCCGCAAGCTCTGCAACAGCCTTGGCCGTCTCACCATCTCGAATACCAAAACCAACACCGATCGGGATGGAGATATGTGAACGCAACAGGCTCAACTTATCGGCGACTTCGTTTAAGTCGAGGTGTGACGAACCTGTCACGCCTTTTAATGAGACGTAATAGACGTAACCCTGTGCCATCTGTGCCACCCTCTCAATTCGAGACTGAGGGGTGGTCGGAGATAATAAGAATATTGCATCCAGACCATGGTTCTTGAGATGCTTCACCCATTCCTCACACTCTTCTGGTGGATAGTCCACTGTCAGAACCCCGTCCACACCAGACTCTTGAGCCTTGGCAGCGAATACCTCATGGCCCATCGCCTCGACCGGATTGGCGTAACCCATCAAGACGACCGGCGTTATCAAATCACTCTTTCTGAATTCCGCCACCATCGCGAGTACATCCTTCAATCCAACATGATGCTTTAAAGCTCGCTCAGAGGATCTCTGTATGGTCGGACCATCAGCCATCGGGTCAGAGAATGGCACACCCAGCTCGATAATATCAGCGCCCGCCTTCACCAGTTCATGCATCAAAGGGACCGTCATCGTTTGATCCGGATCGCCTGCGGTGATGAATGGGATTAGGGCTTTTTTATGTTGCTGGCGAAGACTTGCAAATACGGTCTCGATACGTGACATGGTCATCTCGTCCTGGTTCAGAGTGTCAGGCCAGAGGCCTGTGTCACGGTGGCCATATCCTTGTCACCCCGACCGGATAGATTCACCAACAGCAACTGATCCTTAGACAGGGTCGGTGCGAGCTTGGCAGCATAGGCCAGTGCGTGGCTTGATTCCAGAGCCGGCATGATCCCCTCGTAACGGCAGAGTGCATGGAACGCATCCAGCGCCTCAGAGTCGGTGATCCCTACATACTCCGCTCGGTTATTATCCTTGAGCCAGGAATGTTCAGGCCCCACCCCGGGGTAATCGAGACCTGCAGAGATGGAGTGAGTCTCAATGATCTGTCCATCATCATCCTGTATCAGGTAGGTCCGATTCCCGTGCAACACACCCGGCCTACCGGTCATCAATGTCGCCGCGTGCTGGCCACTCTCAATCCCATGCCCTGCCGCCTCCACCCCGATCATGCGAACATCGGTATCATCGATATACGGATAGAACAGACCGATCGCATTCGACCCACCACCCACACATGCGATCAACGCATCCGGCTGACGGCCGTACTCTTCCTGCATCTGAACCTTCGCCTCACGACCGATAATCGTCTGGAAGTCACGGACCATCATCGGGTAGGGGTGAGGACCCGCAACCGTTCCGATGATGTAAAAAGTATTTTCAACATGTGTCACCCAATCACGCATCGCCTCATTGAGAGCATCCTTCAGTGTGCGTGAACCCGACTCGACAGGAACTACCGTTGCACCCAATAACTTCATCCGGTAGACATTACTGGCCTGGCGCTTTACATCCTCAGAGCCCATATAGACCACGCACTCCATCCCGTAACGAGCTGCCACAGTGGCGGTGGCAACCCCGTGCTGACCCGCTCCAGTCTCAGCGATCACACGCTTCTTACCCATACGCTTGGCCAGTAACGCCTGTCCGATGGTGTTATTGATCTTGTGAGCGCCTGTATGGTTCAGGTCTTCACGCTTTAGAAGGATCTGGGCCCCTCCCAGGATTGTCGACCACCGCTTGGCATGATAAATCGGGCTTGGCCGGCCCACGTAATGCTTCAACTCGTAGGCAAACTCCGCCTGAAAGTCAGGATCATCGCGATAGTGTTCGTACTGGCTGCGCAGCTCCTCAAGAGCAGCGATCAATGTTTCAGCTACAAAGATGCCGCCGTAGGGGCCAAAGTGGCCACGCTTATCAGGAAGGTCATAAACTTTCACTATGTCGAACTCCTCGCATGAAATCGGCAATCTTCTCCGCATCCTTGATACCCTTGGCGGACTCTACCCCACTCGAGACATCCACCGCCCATGGTTGCACCTTCTTGATCGCCATCGTTACATTCCCCGGATGGAGTCCACCCGACAGAATCAATGGCACCGTCAATCCTTGTGGAATTAAGTCCCAGTTGAAGGTATCCCCTGTTCCGCCCGGCATACCCTCGGTGTAAGTATCCAGCAGCAGACCTCTGGCGCTGGAATACTGATCTTCGTATTGTAGCAAATCCATCCCCTCCCTGACTCGTAAGGCCTTAATATAAGGCAGTGAGAATTGGTCGCAAAATTCAGGAGACTCATCCCCATGAAATTGCAGCAGACTGAGTCGTGCAATGTTGGAGCTCTCTTCTACCCAGCCCTCTTCCGGATCCACATACACCCCAACCGCACTCACGAATGGCGGTAACTCGTCTACAATCTCACGCGCCTTTGCGGGGCTAATGAACCGAGCGCTCTTGGGCCAGAATATAAATCCAATCGCATCCGCTCCCAACCTTGTTGCTGTCAGAGCATCCTCGATACGGGTAATTCCGCAGATCTTTATTCGGGTAGGCATGGCTCAATACAAGTTACAAGTCTGTTTAAAATGATCTGAGAGCATGATCTCTGTTAATGCTAACTCAACCTTCCCTGACGCGATTGCGAACGCGGTAGCAAGGCATCGATGGGTGGTTCTATGAATCCTGGCATGCTCCATCTTGAATCGTAGGTGACCCCTGCTAAATAGAGCCCGGTAGCTGGGAAGGTCGGTGCTGCGTGGGTTCGGTCACGACCCTCCAGAATTTCGTGCATCCATTCTGGCGGGTATTTGCCCTTGCCGACATAGACCAAGCATCCCACTATATTACGGACCATGTGATGTAGAAAACCATTCGCACGCAGCTCGAATGCAATCATGTCAGATTGCCGCGTGACCTCCAACTTAACTAGATTACGTACCGGTGACTTTGCCTGGCACTCAGATGCACGGAATGCGCTGAAGTCATGTTCACCCAGCAGCATCTGTGCTGCTGATTGCATCCTCTCCAGATCAAGAGGCTGATGAAACCAACCGACCTTGCCATGG
>CAJBQQ010000050.1 GCA_903957805.1 uncultured Pseudomonadota bacterium
CAATTCTGGCCGTGTGTAGTGGGGGCAATCCAGTAGACTCTTGCGTCCATCCGCAAACGAATCTTGGTTGGCCGATTCGGGGTCACCCAGCACCCCCGGCATTTGTCGCACCAGCCCATCAATCAGAACCATTGCTGCTAATTCGCCGCCGGAGAGCACGTAATCGCCAATGGATATCTCTTCATCCACTTGGCGTGCTATTAAGCGCTCATCCACGCCTTCATAACGACCACACAGCAGTACCACTCCCTGCAGTTTGCCTAAATCCATCACGGTTGCCTGGTTGAGGGGCCGACCTTGAGGGGAGAGGTAAATTACTTTTGTCCCGCTGGTGCCGCTTGTTGCCTGTCTCGCTTTGGCAGCTTCAATCGCTTTCTCTAGCGGCTGTGCCATCATTACCATGCCTGGGCCACCGCCATATGGTCGGTCATCCACTGTGCGGTATTCATTTTCGGCAAAATCACGTGGATTCCATGTATTGAGCTGGTAAATCGCCCTTTCTTTCGCCCTGCCAGTTACTCCATATCTACCAATAGCATCAAACATTTCCGGAAACAGGGTGATAACATCGAATTCGAAGGGCATGATTAGTAATCAATGCCCCAGTCCACCGTCAAACGGTAGGCTGTCAGGTCGACTTTCATGATCACTTGGGCAGTAAAGGGAATTAGCCTTTCTGTCGAGCCTTCTTTCTCATCCTGTACTTGCAGCACATCGTTGGCGCCAGTCTCTAGCAAACTGACCACTCTTCCAAGACATTCGTCTTGCAGGTTGATCACTTCTAGGCCGATTAGGTCCGACCAGTAGTAGCCATCCTTGCCGTTTTTGGGCAACGTAGGCAACTGGCTCCGAGGGACTGCGATCTGTAATCCCTTTAGATGCAATGCCGCAGTACGATCAGAGCATTGATCAATGGCGGCAGTCAGCATCTTTCCATGAACGTTGCACTCGTTAACTTTTGCCTGACGCCATCTTCCGTTACCCTCACCCAGCCACCACACTGGGTAGTCAAGTAGGCCATCCACATATTCAGTGAAGGGAAGAACTTTGATCCAGCCGAGTACGCCAAAAGAACCGGCAATGCGCCCCATCACCACCATGGGATCCGCTACTTCGCCCTGCTTAACTGTTTGTTGCGGCTTGTTGTTTTGCGCCAAACTGCTTGACCAGCCTTGTCACAGTGTCGGATAACTGGGCGCCCTGCGAGCGCCAATGACTGACCCGATCCAGTTGGACGCGTAATGCTTCTTCGCCTTCGGTTGCCCTAGGGTTATAAAAACCAACGCGCTCAATGAATTTTCCGTCACGTGCATTACGGGAATCCGCCACTACCAAGTTATAAAAAGGACGTTTCTTGGCGCCGCCTCGCGCCAGTCGAATAATGACCATATCTATGCCTATACCTTATGAAGGTCCGAAACCGAAAAGGGTGTGATTTTACGGTACTTTTCCCGCTCTTAGCAAGAGATAAAGAGATTCCCGGAGACTGGAGTGGCAAGAGCATGTTTTAATCTATGTAGTTTCAAGCTAGTGCGCCTGTTCCCAATTTGGCCCTACACCTGTTTCTACCAGCAATGGCACATCAAGATGGGCAACACCACACATGAGTTTTGGTAGTTCTCGTTTCACCAACTCGATTTCGTTATCCGGGACCTCCAGCACCAGCTCATCATGGACTTGCATGATGAGCTTGCTGGACAGTTTTTCATGCGCCAACCAATTGTGCACTGCAATCATCGCGAGCTTGATGATGTCCGCTGCTGTACCTTGCATCGGAGCGTTGATAGCCGCTCGCTCTGCACCTTGTCTGCGATTGCCATTTGGGCTGTTGATTTCAGGCAACCACAATCTGCGTCCAAAAACGGTTTCAACGTAGCCGTTACTTTTGGCAACTTCTCGGGTACGCTGCATATAGTCTGCCACACCAGGGTAGCGTGCAAAATATCGATCCATGTAGGCACGTGCGGCAGCTCGTTCAATGCCTAGTTGTGAGGCTAGGCCGAATTCAGACATACCGTAGATCAGGCCAAAGTTAATGATTTTGGCATAGCGGCGCTGTTCATTGTCTACCGCCTCCAATGACACGCCAAACACTTCTGCAGCGGTGGCGCGGTGGATGTCTTCCCCCGCAGCAAAGGCTCTGAGAAGCCCTGCGTCTTGCGCAATGTGAGCCATGATACGCAGCTCGATCTGTGAGTAGTCAGCAGAGATGATGCTGTGACCGCTTGGGGCAATGAATGCTTCACGGATACGGCGTCCTTCGGCGGTGCGTACCGGGATATTTTGTAAGTTGGGCTCGTTGCTAGTGAGCCGCCCTGTCACAGCTACTGACTGGGCGTAGTTGGTATGCACTCGCCCGGTTTTACTGTCAACCATGCGCGGTAGCTTGTCTGTATAAGTGGACTTAAGTTTTGCAAGGCTACGATAATTAAGCAGAATCTGTGGCAGCGGATAGTCCAACGCAAGCTTCTGCAGGACATCCTCGTCGGTTGACGGTACTCCGCCCGGTGTTTTTTTTATGATGGGGAGCTTGAGTTGATCGAATAGAATTTCCTGTATTTGCTTGGGCGAGTTTAGATTGAAAGGCTGGCCAGCGATGGCAAATGCCTGTTGCTCGAGAAGTAGCATTTTCTCGCCCAGTTCACGGCTCTGTACTTCTAGAAGTTTGATATCCAGCAAAACGCCATTGCGCTCTATCTCGAAAAGCACCCCCAGCACTGGCATTTCGAGTATGTGGTAAATATGGCTCAGCTTAGTGTCACCCTCAATTTGTGGGTACAGATGCTGATGCAGTTGCATGGTGATATCGGCATCCTCAGCCGCATATTGCGTGGCCCGTTCAATATCCACCTGGTTAAAATTAATTCGGCTGACACCCTTGCCAGTCACTTCATCGTAGCTAATAGTCTTGACGCCCAGATGGTGTAGTGCAAGGCTGTCCATGTTATGCGGACGGTGTGACTCCAGTACGTAGGACTGCAACAAAGTATCATGGACGATGCCGTTTAACTGCAGGCCATGATTAGCAAAAATATGCTTGTCGTATTTGAGGTTCTGCCCCAGTTTGGGTTTTTCTGGGTTTTCAATCCATTGTTTGAGTGTGTTCAGTACGAGATTGGTTGCCAATTGTGGCGGAGCACCGGCGTAACAGTGATTAAGTGGCAAATAAGCGGCTTGGTGTGGCGCGATGGAAAATGAGATACCGACGAGTTCTGCTTGCATCGGGTTTAGGCCGGTGGTTTCGGTATCTAATGAGACTATAGGTGCGGCATCGATACGTGTGACCCATTCATCTAACTGGGACTGGGTGAGTATGGTCTGATAGTCAGTAGGCGCCGACTCAACAGATATTTGCCGGCGCGGAGTGAGTCCTGGGTGCTCGCTTGCAGAAGGTGTTGCATTATTATTTTCTGAACCCGGAGACTGTCGCAACTCTTTCAGCCAGGTTTTTAAATCTAATCTTTCGTATAATTCGGCAAGTTTAGCCGTATCCTGCGGTTTTAAGCCAAGGCTATGTAATTCAACCGGCAATGCGACATCGCACTTGATGGCGAGTAGCTCGCGTGACTTATTCAGCCAATCTAGTGACTTACGTAAATTCTCCCCAACCACTCCGCCGATTTCGCTGGCATGGGTAATGATGTTGTCCAGCGTGCCATATTGAGCAAGCCACTTCAATGCAGTTTTGGGGCCGACCTTTTCTACTCCGGGAATGTTGTCTGCCGTATCACCGACTAATGCAAGGTAATCGAGCATACGTACCGGCGGTATGCCGAACTTGGCAAGCACGCCGTCCTCATCAAGGATCTCATTACTCATGGTGTTGATCAACGTGATCTGCGGGCTGACTAATTGTGCAATATCCTTGTCTCCGGTGGAGATGATGCAGCGGATATTCTCATGCATGGCTTGTTTTGCCAGGGTGCCGATTACGTCGTCAGCCTCCACCCCATCGACTATCAGCATTGGCCACCCCATGGCGCGTATACACTCATGCAGCGGCGCAATTTGTGCCACCAGATTATCTGGCATGGGAGGACGGTGAGCCTTGTATTCGGGATATAGTTCGTTGCGAAAAGTCTTACCTTTTGCATCAAACACACAAGCGCTATAATCAGCTTGGTAGTCCTTGTGCAGACGCCGCAGCATATTGAGAACGCCATGAATTGCACCAGTCGGCTCATTAAAGCGATTTCGCAAGTCCGGTAATGCGTGGAAAGCGCGATACAAATAGGAAGATCCGTCAACTAGCAGCAGTGTTTTCATTTAATTCTTCTAAAGGTGTCTGCATGAGCGCACAAGATAAACTGACTGGTGCAATCGGTACCGACCTTCCAGAGCAGTCTTGGTCGGCAAAAGAGTCCTGGCGCGTATTCGGCATTATGGCAGAATTTGTCGAAGCAACTGAGCGCCTCAACACGATCCAGCCTGCAGTAAGCATCTTTGGTAGTGCCCGTACTCCCTCAGACCATCCTCACTATAAATTAGCCGAGCAGATTGCACGGCAGCTTTCTGATGCGGGCTTTTCTGTTATATCAGGTGGCGGCCCCGGCATCATGGAGGCGGCTAATAAAGGTGCTTTTTCTGGAAGATCGCTCAGTGTTGGTCTCAACATTCAGCTTCCGCACGAGCAACATAACAATGCGTATCAGGACGTCAGCAGAACTTTCCGTCATTTCTTTGCACGCAAATACATGTTCGTAAAATTTGCTACCGCCTATGTGGTCATGCCCGGGGGATTTGGTACACTGGATGAACTGATGGAGGCGCTGACATTGGTTCAAACTGGCAAGACTCGGAAAATGCCGATCATCCTAGTTTGTTCTGACTTTTGGGGGGGTATGCTCGATTGGTTCCGTCAGGTATTGGTAGCTGAGAATATGATCTCTGCAGGAGACATGGATCTGGTGCAGTTGATTGATGAACCTCATCAAGTGGTTGACGCAATTTTCAAGTATTATGAGACTCGCGGCTTTGAACCTTCGGCGGTGGAACGGGAAATTCAGCTCAATTTATAACAGCTCAGGCCATTTCAGCTAGAATAAAACTATTGATAAATAAAGTTGGGAGTCACCTTGCGTCGAATAGTTTTTGCATTGTTGCTGACCCTTGCGCTGCCGGTGGCTGCGCAGTCTACTCAGCCCAAGAAGCTGGTGCCGATCCCGGAGTCGCCCGAATTGCCGCTGCCACCACCATTGTCTGACTCGGAGCAGGATGCCTCGTTAGAACCCCAAGTCACCATCATCAAGCGCGGAGAGGACACGGTCGAGGAGTATCGCAGCAATGGTCGACTATATATGATCAAGGTCACACCGCGCATTGGTTTGCCCTATTACCTGATTGATAACCGCGGAGATGGAACGTTTGCCACCCATAGTGATATGGACCAGGGTATACGTCCACCAATGTGGGTGATACACCGCTTCTAAAATTTCTATAAAGGCCAGGAAAAGAGACTGCAACGGCTCATGCCTCGCCCCCTTCTTTCCCCTTCTTAATTCATGTCTGTTTTTACCGCCGTCTCCGAAGACCAGCTTTCCGCCTGGTTAAAAAACTATTCTCTGGGTACGCTTATTGATCTACAGGGGATCTCTTCAGGTATCGAGAATACCAATTATTTCGTTACGACGAGTCATGGAAAATATGTTCTCACACTGTTCGAGAAGCTCACCGCAACGGAGCTTCCCTACTATCTTAACCTGATGGCACATTTGTCACGACAC
>CAJBQQ010000051.1 GCA_903957805.1 uncultured Pseudomonadota bacterium
AAGACCTAAATCAATCTTAGGTGTGAGCAGCTATAAGTGGCGCAGTGCGCCAGATTCCATATATGCCTGTCAATTCTGACGGTTGGGTAGGGTTGATGGTAGCGAATCCCAGACTCGAACTGGGGACCAACGGATTATGATTCCGCTGCTCTAACCACTGAGCTAATTCGCCACGTGCGGACCCAAATGAGGGGGCATTGTGCCTTTGGAGAGGTGCTCTGTCAATATTGACAATGGGTTACGTTCAATTATCGTAGGTTTCTTATAAAAAATACTGTGCTTAATCCGATCTGCCTATATTTTTACGTACAGGGCACAACTTCTCTACAATTATCTTGATTCGAGCAAGCCGATAAACCCCTATCCTGACAGATGCGAAGCACCTGTATAATCCTAGCATGAAATTCGATATCGTCATTATCGGCGGGGGATTGGTCGGAGCTGTTCTAGCACTTGCCCTCAAGGACAGTGGTTTAAAAATAGCTTTAGTTGAGTCCCGCTCAACTCTCCCTGTACCCGTTGACAACAGCTGGGATAGTAGGATCTATGCTATTAGTCCTGGTAGTGCCGTGTTATTAAAAAAACTGGGTGTTTGGCAGAGGCTTGCTAATGCGCGCGTAACGCCAGTTTACGAAATGCAGGTATTTGGGGATGATGGTGCCGCGCATCTAGATTTTAGCGCCTATGATACCGGCTTGACCGAGCTGGCTTTCATCGCAGAAAATCGTCAACTGCAGTCTGCAGTATGGGATTCTCTCAAGCAGCGAGAAAATGATCTGACAATCTTCTGTCCCGCTCAATGTGTTTCGATAGTATGGAATGAATCCCAAGCTGATCTACAGTTGGCCGATGGTAGTCTGTTAGAGGCTGCATTGATCGTTGGTGCGGATGGTCTGAACTCCTGGGTGCGGAAACAGGCAGAAGTCGAATCATCACAACACTCCTATAAACAAATCGGTGTAGTGGCGAATTTTAATACAGAGTTATCTCACCGTAATATTGCTCATCAATGGTTTCGCCGGGATGGGGTCTTGGCTTTACTGCCTCTACCCAATAAGATGGTATCGATGGTGTGGTCAACAAGCGAGGAGCAGGCGCGGTTATTGATTGCCCTGCCAGAGACAGAGCTGTGTCATCAGGTATCTGAGGCTGCCAACGGTGCATTAGGAGAATTGCAGCTTGTCACCCCGCCGGCAGCATTTCCATTGAATTTTGTACACGTAAAGAAATTGGTACAGCCACGTCTTGCACTGATAGGCGATGCCGCTCATGGCATTCATCCTCTGGCTGGGCAAGGTGTGAACCTGGGTTTACGAGATGCACGTACATTGGCTGCAACTCTCATAGCGCGCACGTCTCAGACGGATTGTGGTGATTACCGGCTACTGCGTCGTTATGAAAGGGCACGTAAGGAGGATATCCTGGCGATGGAGTTCGCTACCGATAGCCTGCAGAAATTATTTAACAATGCCAACCCGACCCTTGCCCGTTTGCGCAATTTGGGACTGGGAATTACTAACCAGTTGCCTCTGGTAAAAAACCACCTGATCCAGCATGCATTGAATTGATCTATCGAACTGATAGATTCCATAGTCTGGCAGTATGAATATTCTGTTAGTACTTTTCTTAAACTGGAGTGACTATGTTTATGCGCTTAACTCCCATCCTGCTGCTGTGCTTGCTTTCCGGTGTAGCTATTGCTGATGAAGCGTCATTGAGGAAAGCACTTCAGCCCCATTTCCCTGGTGACAAGGTTGAGAGCCTTAAGAAGACTCCTTACCTGGGGCTATACGAAGTTGTGGTTGGAGGCGGGTTATTCTATACAGACGAGAAGGCGAGTTACTTCTTTTCTGGGCATGTGATCGATCCAAAAACGGGTCAAAGTTTGACCGATGGACGGCTGCAGCAGATCAAAGAGACGCGACGGATCAGCATAGACTCTTTGCCACTGGAGTTGGCAATCAAGGCTGTACGAGGCAACGGTAAACGACGGGTAGTTGTTTTCTCCGATCCGAATTGCCCGTACTGCAAGCGTCTAGAGACTGAGTTGAGTAAGGTCACTGATGTAACCATCTACACGCTACTGTATCCAGTGCTCAATGGCTCAGTAGCAACAGCGTCTGCGATATGGTGCTCCACAGACCGGCTCAAGGCTTGGGATGATTTTATGTTAAAGGGGGTTGCCCCAACCTCAAAGGTCTGTGAAACGCCAATTGATAGAATCATTCAAGCGGCTCAGAAACACAGTGTGAGCGGCACCCCGACATTGATTTTTGCCGATGGCTCAGTTGCACCGGGAATGATAGCTGCTGAAATGATTGAAAAGAAACTAGCTGTTATGCCAACAAAATGACGAAATCATCAATCTGATCGTGTTATGGCGTGTAGCCGCTAGGCATTAATACCCACATTTTTCCACTTTGTTTCATTTTCCCCGCTTGATTTCCAGCATCTGGACCAAAGCCCCAGAAGAAATCAGCACGAACGCCCCCCTTAATGGCACCCCCGGTATCTTGTGCGACCATCAATCGTTGGAGTTGTTTGTCGCTGTCAGGCCAGGTAGTGGCAAGGAACACCGGTGCCCCCTGAGGGATGGACCGAGGGTCAATGGCAAGACTCCTGCCCGCTGTCAGGGGCACGCCAAGCGCACCCAATGGGCCGGGCAGGCCGACTGGTAATTCACGGAAAAAAACATAACTCGGATTCTGTCGGAGCAACTCGTTTAGTTTTTTTGGATTCTTCTGTCCCCATGCCTTAATCCCTTGCATAGAGGCCTTCTCCAGTGCTAACTCACCTCGATCTACGAGAAGTTTGCCGATGGATTTATACGGGTGGCCATTCTGTTCCGCGTAACCGACCCGCATGATCTCGCCATTTTCAAGCTCCACTCGGCCCGATCCTTGAATCTGAAGGAAGAATAATTCGACCGCGTCCTCAACCCATACAAGCTCACGCCCTTGTAGCGATGCAGCACCCTTGCCGGCACCATTTTCTAGCTCTGAACGACTGTAATAAGGCACCACTTTGCGCCCCTGCAACCGTCCGCGTAGTCTCATATTCTTGAGTTCTGGATAGATATCGCCCAACTCGACAACGAGAAGTTCATCAGGCGTGGCGTATAGAGGGTAGCGATAACGCCCATTGGGCTTGCGACTGCCTTTTAGCAGTGGTTCATAATAGCCCGTGATTAGTCCGTCACTTCCACCATCAGAATTCAGCACTTGATGGGGGACAAAACGACTCTCGAAGAATTGTCTAAGTTTTGTGCCATCAGGCTGTTGCATTGAAATAGCTAGAGTGCAGGTTTCCTGCCACAACGGCCGGCTCATTAATGCCGTACAACTACGCAGGAATGCATCCCATGCCGGTAAAATATCGTCATCCGTCCAGCCGGTTAGAGAGCTCCACTCGGTCGCTTTGAGTATGGCGATGGGAGGTTGCGAAGTTGCAGACAGTGGCGATTTCTCCGAAGTAGCTGGGACAATTGGGACGGCAGTGCAGGCGCTGATTAGTAACAGCGTGATGCCAATCAAACTTAATTGGTTTTTCATTGGATTATGGTTAAAGTCACACTTTGTAAACATACAACGACGGCAAAAATATGTGGATACTCTTACTAGAAGCAGGTGTGGTTCTTGTGCTGATGTTTATCATTGTGTGGTGCACAAAGCCGCGTAAAAAAGATGATGATAATAAAGATTAAAGCGATTCTGCACTGATACGCAAGTCTAATTTCCCCCTCTCATGCGCAACCAAGTGGTCTGTGATCGCCGCAAAATGCGCTATGGATAAATTCTCTGCCCGCATTCTTGGGTCAATATCCAGTGCAATAAAGTCTTCTGGTCTGAGATGAGTATGCAATGTATTGCGTAGAGTTTTACGCCTCTGCGAGAAGGCTGCAGAGACGATCTTAGCAAACAAGTTCTCCTTGCCTGGCTCAATGAGAGCCTCCCGGCGGGGAGACATGCGAACGATGGCCGACTCAACTTTCGGTGCTGGGTGAAAAGATTCTGGCGGAACGGTGAAGAGTTGCTCCATCTCGAATTGACATTGCAGCATCACGGAAAGTCGGCCGTAATCCGGAGTGGAGGGTGCTGCTACCATACGGGCCACGACCTCTTTTTGCAGCATGAAATGCATGTCATGGATACTCTCTGCAAAGCGGCTCAAGTGAAACAGAATTGGGGTGGAGATGTTGTAAGGTAGGTTGCCAACCACTCGTAGATTTTTTCCAAGTAGGGAGAAATCAAATTCTAGGGCGTCGGTTGAGTATATTGTCAGCCGTTCTGCAGGAAACTCCAAGCGCAGGCGTTCAACAATATCGCGGTCAATTTCTACAACCTGTAGATGGTGGAGTGATTGTAGTAGTGGTCGCGTCAGTGCACCGAGCCCTGGGCCAATCTCTACTAATAGATCATCTTTGGCCGGGTGTATGGCGAAAATAATATCTGCCACGACTCTGGTATCGACCAGAAAGTTCTGGCCGAAACGTTTCCGGGGTGTATGACGCATGAGTTAAGCCTTCTTGTTACTAGCCAGCGTCACGGCTAGTTCAATTGCTGCTAGTAAACTACCCGGATCGGCGCGCCCAGTTGCGGCAAGATCCAGTGCGGTACCATGATCCACTGAGGTACGAATGAAGGGTAGCCCAAGCGTGACATTAACTCCGGTTCCGAAGCTTGCATGCTTCAAGACGGGCAATCCTTGGTCATGGTACATAGTAAATATGCAATCAAAATTTTTCAGCTGTGAAGGATTAAACAGAGTGTCAGCCGGTAGTGGACCGGTCAGTTGCATCCCACCGGCACGCAGTTGTTTCATTACAGGGATGATGATGTCTATCTCTTCTCTGCCAAGATGGCCGGATTCGCCTGCATGAGGATTTAA
>CAJBQQ010000052.1 GCA_903957805.1 uncultured Pseudomonadota bacterium
GAGTTATCTCTTGGGCCGCCTTTAGCGGCCCTTTCTTTATATTTTTTATGCCATAGATGAGGGTGATTCATTGGATATCCACGAGTATCAGGCGAAAGAGATTTTAGCGGAATACGGTGTCAAGATTGCTGAGGGTGGGCTTGCTTACAGTCCACAAGAGGCGGTACAGCGTGCAAGAGAGATCGGTGGTTCAGTCTGGGCGGTGAAGGCTCAGATCCACTCAGGCGCGCGCGGAAAGGCCGGTGGCATTAAAATCTGCAAGACTCACAATGAGGTTGAAACGGCGGCAGAAGAATTGTTGGGCAAGAGTCTGGTTACCCATCAGACCGGACCATCGGGCAAGGTCTGCTCCAAGGTCTATATCGAGTCGGGTACAGACATATCCAAGGAGCTCTACCTGAGTTTTCTGATTGACCGCGCTCATGAACGCATCGTGATGGTGGGGTCGAAAGAAGGTGGGATGGATATTGAGAAGCTGGCAGAGACCCATCCAGAATCAATCAAAAAAATATATATCGAGCCGGCTGTTGGACTACAAGATTTTCAGGCCCGCAAAATGGCCTTCGCATTAGGGCTAGAGACCTCACAACTCAATCAGGCGGTCAAGACAATAAAGGGTTGCTACCGTGCTATGCGCGATCTTGATGCAAATATGTTAGAGATCAATCCCTTGGTGACTACGGTCAACGGTGAACTGGTTGCATTGGATGCGAAGATGGGATTTGATGACAATGCCCTATTCCGGCGACACAAGATCGCCGAATTGCGTGACAAGACACAGGTAGACCCGCGCGAAGTCGCTGCTGCCGAGCATGGCTTGAGCTACATCGGACTCGATGGAGATATCGGTTGCATGATCAATGGAGCGGGCCTTGCTATGGCGACTATGGACATGATTCAGTTGGCCGGAGGAGAGCCTGCCAACTTTCTTGATGTCGGCGGAGGTGCTTCTGCCGAGCGTACCGAGAAAGCGTTCCGTCTGGTGCTCGCTGACAAAGGGGTTAAGGCGATGTTGGTCAACATTTTTGCTGGCATTAACCGTTGCGACTGGATCGCCGAGGGCGTGGTTCATGCAGTCAAGAATATTGACATGAAGATTCCATTGATTGTGCGTTTGTCCGGTACCAATGTGAAGGAGGGTCGTCGGATCATTGCAGATAGTGGGTTGCCAATCATCATTGCAGAGACGTTAGCAGAGGCGGCCGAGAAGGCGGTACAGGCTCGCAACCAGATGGTCGCAAAAATAGAAGGGGGTCACAGTGACAATTCTAATTAACGAGGCGACTCGTATTATTGTGCAAGGATTTACTGGCAAGATCGGTACTTTCCATGCCCAAGATATGATCAACTACGGATCTAATGTCGTGGGCGGCATCACACCCGGGAAGGGTGGTCAAAAGCACCTAGGTTTGCCTGTCTTCAACACAGTGAAGGAAGCTGTTCAACAGGTTGGAGCTGAGGCCACCATTATTTTTGTTCCACCGGCCTTTGCTGCAGACTCAATCATGGAAGCTGCTGATGCGGGTATTAAATACTGCGTTGCAATCACGGACGGAATACCTACCCAGGACATGATGACGGTCAAGAGCTTTCTGCGTCGATTTCCTAAGGAAGAAAGAATGATACTGACCGGCCCTAACTGTGCTGGCACCATTAGTCCCGGGCGTGCGATGCTGGGGATCATGCCCGGACATATTTATATGCCGGGAAGGGTCGGTGTTGTCGGCCGTTCCGGCACCTTGGGATATGAGGCAGCCGACCAGATGAAGGCTCTAGGTATCGGCATATCAACCTCGGTCGGTATCGGTGGTGACCCAATCAATGGAAGCTCACACAGGGATATTCTTGAGCTATTTGAGCAGGATAGCGAGACTGATTTAGTCCTCATGATCGGCGAGATTGGGGGGCCACAGGAAGTCGATGCAGGTATCTTTGCTAAAGAGAATATGAATAAACCACTCATTGCATATATCGCCGGATTGACTGCACCGGAAGGCCGACGTATGGGCCATGCAGGGGCCATCATTTCTTCGACCGGTGAGAGCGCCTCTGAAAAGGTGGCCATGTTGCGAGATCTGGGAGTGACAATCTGTCCAACCCCTTCCGCAATGGGCGCTACGGTTGCGGGGATGTTGGGAAGAATCTGAGATGGTCGATTTCTGATTAAAGTTCAGATGGAGCGCTATATAGACTAGTGAAGTAGGGTATGCATCCTCTACAGGAAAAATTTGTCCATGCAGTTGAGACCTCTATCCCATCCCCAAACTCAGAACCTATGAAGGGCATGAATTTTGATCAAACTAGACCCTATTGGACAGCTCGATAGCCTTGACATGAGGGGATAAACCTCATAGAATCCGCAGTCTTTTTAGTCGCCCCGAGTACCGCTTGGATCGGCGAGAAATTCGACTCATTTTAAACGGACGGCGTAATAGTGAAATTGCCGTTTTGGTTTTTTTAGGGAACAGGAATGCCGACAATTAGTCAGTTAGTACGTAAGCCCCGCGCGGCAAAGCGTGTAAAGAGCAAGGTTCCAGCGCTGGGTAATAGCCCACAAAAGCGCGGCGTCTGCACCCGTGTCTACACCACTACACCCAAGAAACCGAACTCGGCCTTAAGAAAGGTTGCTCGTGTTCGACTGACCAATGGATTTGAGGTGTCAAGCTATATCGGTGGTGAAGGACACAATCTTCAGGAGCACTCGGTGGTGCTGATACGGGGTGGTCGGGTGAAGGATCTGCCGGGGGTTCGTTACCACATGGTACGAGGCAGTCTTGACACCGCTGGGGTGAAGGACCGTAAACAGAGCCGTTCTAAGTACGGTGCCAAGAAGCCAAAAGTAGCTTAAGAATAAAGTAAAGCTTAGCGTGTATTGTTTGCGTCAGTCAGAACAAACACCAAAACCATAAATCAACCGAGGTTAGAGAATGCCAAGACGGAGAGAAGTCCCGAAACGCGAAATTTTGCCAGATCCTAAGTATCACAATACCGAGGTAGCAAAATTCGTCAATGTTCTGATGACTCGCGGCAAGAAATCGGTCGCTGAAAGGA
>CAJBQQ010000053.1 GCA_903957805.1 uncultured Pseudomonadota bacterium
CATCTGCTGAACCCCAATATCCACTCCCATGCCACTCATTACTCTAGAAAAAGTCTGTCTCGCTTTTGGTCACCATGCTCTGCTCGATCATGTGGACCTGCAGCTTGATCCGGGCGAACGTATCGGCCTGATTGGCAGGAATGGCGGCGGCAAGTCCAGTCTGCTGCGTATCTTGGCCGGTGATATCAAGCTGGATGATGGCAAAGTATGGCGCGCCCCAGCATTAAGACTGGCCTATGTCCCGCAGGAACCGGAACTAGATGCTGCCAATACGGTGTTCCAAGAGGTATCTAATGGGCTCGGTACGGTCAGTCAGGTACTACTTGATTACCACGAGGTATCTCATGCCCTGAGTGATGGTGAAGGAGATACTGAAGCACTGTTGGAGCGGTTACAAGATCTGCAGAGCGAGTTGGAGGCTCAGGATGGTTGGCGCATTCAGGGCAAGGTGGAGACTGTTATTCACCAGCTTAACCTTCCGGAGGATACCTTAATCGGCCACCTCTCAGGAGGACTTAAAAAACGGGTCGCACTGGCACGCGCGCTGGTCGTTTCCCCGGACGTTCTGCTACTGGATGAGCCCACCAATCACCTAGACTTTTCTTCTATTGAATGGCTGGAAGGGCTTCTCAAGGATTTTGTCGGGAGTGTTCTATTCGTCACACATGATCGTCGTTTTCTAGATAATGTAGCAACAAGAATTATTGAGTTAGATCGCGGTAACTTAGCCACATTTAACTGCAATTTCGCAGAATATCAGCTCAAAAAGGAGGAGATGCTCGAAGTTGAAGCCACTCATAACCAGAAATTTGACAAGGTACTGGCTCAAGAAGAAGTCTGGATACGCAAGGGTATACAGGCTCGCCGCACTCGTAATGAGGGCAGGGTAAGGCAACTAGAGGCACTCCGTCTGGAGCGAGCTGCCCGTCGCAACCGAGTCGGGACGGTTAATCTCAGCGTAGACGAGGGCGCACGATCCGGCCGAATGGTGGCTGAGTTAGAGCACGTCAGTAAGAGTTATGGCGACAAGGTCATTATCAAGGACTTCTCCTGCCGCATCATGCGCGGCGACCGGGTGGGGCTGCTAGGGCCCAATGGCGCGGGGAAATCCACATTACTAAAATTAATATTGGGTGAATTGCAACCCGATAACGGCACGGTGAGGCAGGGGACCAAACTTGCAGTGGCTTATTTCGACCAGATGCGAGAGCAGCTAAACGAGGAGGCCACACTGATAGACACCATCAGCCAGGGATCAGACTTCATCGAGATCGGCGGCGCAAGAAAACATGTTATCAGCTATCTGGAGGACTTCTTGTTTGCTCCCGAGAGGGCTCGCTCACCCGTAAAATCACTCTCCGGCGGGGAGCGCAACCGGCTTCTGCTGGCACGCCTATTCACTCGTCCTAGCAACGTACTGGTGCTCGATGAGCCAACCAACGATCTGGATATCGAGACGCTTGAGCTATTAGAAGTGCTGCTTCAGAGCTACTCCGGCACCCTTTTCCTGGTCAGCCATGACCGCGCATTTCTCGACAATGTTGTGACCCAGGTGATTGCATTCGAAGGAGATGGCACACTGATGGAGTATGTCGGCGGCTACGATGATTGGGTCCGGGCAAAGAACTTTGTAAAAACAACGATAAATCAGGAAACAATTCAGAAACAGCCCCTAACCTCACCGACCAAATCCCCCAAGCCAACTCCCCGCACAAAGTTAAGCTCCAATGAGCTCCGTGAACTGGAGTCACTCCCCGCAAAGATCGAGACTCTGGAACGGGAACAGGCCGACATTGCCCACCGACTGGAGGATCCAGCTATTTATCGTGATAAACAAAGTGAAGTCAAGGTGTTACAGTCGCGTTCGACTGCAATCGAGGGGGAATTAACGGGTGCTCTTGCTCGGTGGGATGAACTAGAGGCAAAACAATCTATAACAACAACCTAGATGGAAGAATAGTATTAGATTTCATTAATCAGGACCACTTTATCCATTGACCGAAAATGGCACATCGTTTACAGTGGTACTTTTTGAAGAAGGGGGTACCCACAATGAAGCAATCAGCAATGGTGAAACTACTTGCCGGAAGCCTACTCTTGGCAATTTCCAGTATGGCTCAGGCCCAGGCTGGGGGAGACGCTGCAGCGGGCAAGCAGAAAGCATCCATGTGTGCCGGTTGCCATGATATAGAGGGTTACCGTACCGCCTTCCCTAAGGTCTACCATGTTCCCAGGCTCAAGGGACAACACGGTGAATATATGCTCAAAGCGCTCGAAGGCTATAAGAATGGCAGCCGTAGTCATCCCAGCATGGACGCCATCGCGGTCACACTCACCGCTCAGGATATGAAGGATTTGGTTGCTCATTACACCAGCGGTGGAAGATAATTTCGTCATATCACGTAAGGATATCATCATGAAAAAAATGATCATTGCAGCAATGAGTGCCTCATGGCTGCTAGTTTCTGGACAGGGAATCGCTGCCGATATCGAAGCCGGCAAGAAGAAAGCCTCTGAAGCGTGTGCGGCCTGTCATGGCGCCGATGGCAATAGCCCAACTCCGAACTTCCCAAAGCTCGCCGGTCAGCATGCGGACTATCTAGCAAAGGCACTGAACGACTATAAATCTGGC
>CAJBQQ010000054.1 GCA_903957805.1 uncultured Pseudomonadota bacterium
ATGGACTGCTACAAAGGGAATGGCGTGGGGTCAAGATTCCAGGACATGTGCAGGAGGTACTCGACTTTGTAACAGGACTACCGGCATAAAGACCATCATAATCCCCAGAGAGCTCGCTCCTTCCCGCACTCTGTTCTCTCGTTTACCTATCCAGTACCCCGCAAAAAGATACGCGCCTACTCAATACTCAGATTTATATTGACTGGACCTTGCACAACTCTCGAAACGGGTGAATTCGCCGAGGAAGGTGAGATCGATCTTGCCGATCGGCCCATTACGCTGCTTACCGATGATGATCTCCGCAATCCCCTTATCCTGCGTCTCAGGATTATAAACCTCGTCACGGTAGATGAAGAGGATCAGATCAGCATCTTGTTCAATCGCGCCAGACTCTCGTAGATCTGACATCACCGGACGCTTGTGCGGGTTAGGTCGCTGCTCCAGACTACGGTTTAACTGGGATAGCGCGACCACAGGGACCTGAAGCTCCTTTGCCAGTGCCTTTAGGGAGCGGGATATTTCTGAAATTTCAGTGGCGCGGTTCTCTCCTTGATTGCTTGATGACATCAGCTGCAAGTAATCCACCACAATCAGTCCGAGCCCACCATGCTGACGGTGGAGCCTCCTCGCACGTGCCCTGAGTTCAAGAGAGTTCAGTGCAGCACTCTCATCGATAAATAGAGGAGCCTCATTCAACTTACCCAGTGCGTGTGTGAGCTTTGACCAGTCCTCGTCCTGCAAACGACCTGTTCGAACCTTATGCTGATCGAGCCTGCCAACCGATCCCAGCATCCGCATCGCCAACTGCGTTCCACCCATTTCCATGCTGAATACCGCAACCGGTTTCAAAAGTTCCAGTGCAACATGCTCAGCAATGTTAAGTGCAAATGCAGTCTTCCCCATGGACGGCCTTCCTGCGACGATGACCAAGTCCCCCGGCTGAAAGCCTGAGGTCTTCTGATCAAGATCGTGGAATCCACTCGCAATGCCGGTCACATCGTTTGGATTGTCCTGATTGTAGAGTAACTCGATCCGCTCAACCACCTGTTTCAGGAGGGGCTGAATATCGGTAAATCCTTGCTTTCCGCGAGCACCCGCCTCAGCAATCTCAAAGACCTTGGCCTCTGCCTCATCCAGTAAGGTCCCCGCAGATCGACCTGCCGGGCTATAGGCTGAATCCGAGATCTCGGACCCGATCCGCGCGAGTTTACGCATGACCGATCTCTCCCGCACAATCTCCGCATACCGTCGAATATTCGCAGCTGATGGGGTGTTTTGGGCCATTGCACCGACATAGGCCAATCCGCCCACACCCTGCAGATCAGCAGACAGTTCTAATGACTCGGCAACGGTCACCACATCTGCCGGCTTATTATGCTCAATCAGCTTACAGATATGGCGGTAGATGAGTCGGTGGTCCTGACGGTAAAAATCATCCTCAGTGACCACATCTGCAACCTTGTCCCATGCATGATTATCCAGCATCAGTCCTCCCAGCACCGATTGCTCGGCCTCTACCGAGTGGGGTGGGGTCTTATAGGACTCGATCGATTGATCGTTACTGATGTTAGAGAGGGTCTGTACCATGGAATAAGCTTAGAGAGACAGGTCGCGGGGTAAGATGATTCTACCATCAGCAGTATCGTAAAAAATAAAAAAGGGGCTGTCTCCAGCCCCTTCTCATTGACCCTCTAAAAAACTTTCTTAGGAGCTGGTCTCGCCGAGTACCGATACAGTGATATTTGCTAGTACGTCACTATGCAAAGCGACCACGAGTGGATGGTCCCCAACCTGCTTCAGTGGTCCCTGAGGCATACGGATCATTGACTTCTCGACCTCAAGACCTTGCAGCTTGAGAGCATCTACAATATCTACATTAGTCACAGAACCGAATAGCTTGCCATCGATCCCAGACTTCTGGCTGATCTGTACCATCAGACCATCCAATTTAGCAGCATGAGCTTGGGCTGCGGCTAGAATCTCCGCCTGAGCCTTCTCAAGTTCTGCGCGCTTTGCTTGGAACTCAGCAACGGCAGCCTCAGTCACCCGCTTTGCTTTTCCTTGGGGTATCAGGAAGTTGCGCGCATAACCATTCTTAACCTTGACTACATCGCCCATCAATCCAAGATTAACGACCTTCTCCATCAATATGATTTGCATGACATCACTCCTCAGTGCAGGTCAGTATAGGGAAGCAGAGCGAGGAAACGAGCTCGCTCGATAGCTACCCCCAACTGACGTTGGTAGTGGGAACGGGTGCCGGTAATACGTGCCGGGATGATTTTTCCATTCTCATTAATGAAGTCCTTCAGTATCTCGACATCCTTATAGTCGACAGTCTTGATATTCTCTGCTGTGAAACGACAGAACTTCTTGCGCTTGAATAGGGGCTTTGCCTTCTTGTCCTTATCCTTGTCCTTGCTGTCTTTACGTCTTGAGATGAATCGTGCCATGATTTTTTCCTATTTACCGATTAAATGATATCTAATTTATTCACATGCAGTACGAGGTACATACTCATGCGGCTTTTTTTCGCTAGAAACCCAGTCAGCCTGACCGAAGTACCGGTCTCCATGCTTGAAACAGTCTTTGCCATCTGCGACATCGCCATTGCGGAGACTTCACATTCCACCTGACGGGGAAGATCTGACTCGACCTGGCGGGAGGTGTGGCTGATTGTGAAATCGGTTACCGCTAACCCTGCCGGGGTGTATCTCAATTTTCCGATTTCAGTGATTCTGCCGCAAATGACCGTCTGGTTGCAATCCAATGAACTGTTCCGAACTAGGATCCTGCGATACTCGTTTCTCTTGCGTCCTCTTCTGCCTGAGTGAGTGCAACAGGCCGCTCTGAACGCATCATTGGAGAAAGCTCCGTCACCGGCCCATCCATTCTGATGGTCAGATGGCGCAAGATTGCGTCATTAAATTTGAAGGCATGATCCAGTTCGTCCAAGGTCTCCTGATCGCACTCGATATTCATCAGTACGTAGTGAGCCTTGTGAACCTTCTGAATCAGATAGGTAAGCTGGCGACGTCCCCAGTCTTCTTGTCTGTGGACCTGACCACTCTTAGTGGTCACCATGCTGCGGTAACGTTCAATCATCGCGGGAACTTGCTCGCTCTGATCGGGGTGAACCATGAAAACGATTTCGTAGTGTCGCACGAGTTTTCCTTAAGGGTAAAGCCTCCCGCGATGCGGACACGGTGAGGCAAGGTTGTTCGGTATTAATCATGCCCAAAGGCACAATACAGCCGAGTTAGGAGGGCGCTATTCTACTGAATTAACGAAAAATTATCAAATCTAGTTCGGTTCAAATGCATCCCCATTCAAGAGGTCTGTCATTCAGAGACTCCCCTCTGCCGCCGGGTTTCGAATAAACAGATACCCGCACTGACTGAAACATTAAGACTCTCGATACTTCCCATCATGGGAATCGAGACCATCTGATCACAAGTCTCACGGGTGAGCCTTCTCATGCCCTCCCCCTCAGCCCCCATCACCCAAGCGATCGGACCCTCTAACTTCACTGAACCGAGCTTGCTATCTGCATCGGCTGCAGTTCCAATGATCCAGATTCCACGATCCTTCAATTCTCGTAAGGTACGCGCGAGATTGGTCACAGCGATATAGGGAACATTGTCAGCAGCACCGCTCGCCACTTTATGGACCGTCGCATTGAGTCCAACAGCACGGTCCTTGGGTGCGACCACCGCATGTGCACCGAATGCATCCGCCACCCTGAGACAGGCCCCAAGATTGTGCGGATCCTGAACACCATCCAGCACCAGTATCAGAGCAGGCTCGGAGAGGGTATCAAGAACATCCTCGATATCGACATGACTACGATTGGCATCGATATTTGCAGCCACTCCCTGGTGTCGAGCACCCCCTGCCATGCTATCGAGTCTAGTGCTATCGCACATGATCAATCGAAGACCCTGAGACTCCGCCATCTTCGTCAGATCACGCGCACGCTGATCGCGACGAGCGGAATCGAGGAAGACCTCCTTCACGCTGTCTGGATTCTGACGCAGTCGGCTGATGACTGCATGGAAGCCGAATATTAAACGGATACTGGACATTTATGGATCCCCTCTAGAGACCGACCATAGCATCCAGAAATCAATTCGACTTTACTCACCCTTTCCGGCCAATACAAAGTCGATCTTACTGGTCTCAAGATCAACACGCACAATCTTAATCCGAAGGCGGTCACCCAGACGGTAACGCTTGCCGCTACGCTCTCCCAGCAGCATATGCTTGGCCGAATCGAAATGAAAGTAATCGCTAGGGAGTTCGGAGATGTGTACTAATCCCTCTACATAGATACCATCCAACGCGACGAATAG
>CAJBQQ010000055.1 GCA_903957805.1 uncultured Pseudomonadota bacterium
GAGAAGCCTCATTATTATGACGTTGTCACCTGCATGGAAATGCTTGAGCACGTACCGGATCCAGCCAGTATCGTGCGTTCTTGTGCCAAACTGGTGAAACCCGGCGGGTGGGTCTTCTTCTCTACACTCAACCGGAATCCAAAGTCTTACCTATACGCCGTAGTCGGCGCGGAATATCTGTTAAATCTACTTCCGCGCGGCACACACGATTACGCCAAATTTATCAAGCCATCCGAGCTCGCACGCATGGCACGCAATGCTAGGCTTGATACTGAGGAGATTACAGGTATGACTTATAACCCGATGACTAAAGTCTATGCACTCTCCCCCGATTCGAGTGTGAACTACATCATGGTGTGCCGCGCATAGTTCCGATGTTGCGCATCTGCCGATGATAAAGGCCGTCCTCTTTGACCTCGACGGTACCCTTGCTGATACTGCACCCGATCTGGGTCATGCACTCAACCAGCAACGTATCGCGCGCGGACTATCGGCTGTTCCATTGGAACTGATCCGGACCGAAGCCTCGGCCGGTGCACGTGGGCTATTGGGACTGGGATTTAATATCGCCCCAGGCGACTCAGATTACCCTGATATGCGTGAGGAGTTTTTAGATCTTTACGCCGCCCGACTGTGCCACGATACCCAACTGTTTCCGGGAGTATCTGAACTACTTGATCAGCTTGAGGCCCGCAAACTACCCTGGGGAATCGTCACCAATAAACCCGCTCGCTTTGCCAAGCCTCTGATTCATCTACTAGGACTGAGCCAGAGGGCCGCATGCCTCATTAGCGGCGGCGATACTGCCCACTCCAAGCCACACCCCGAACCCCTTCTGACAGCAAGCCACGCATTGGCCGTGGCACCCGACACCTGCATCTATCTGGGAGACGATATGAGGGATGTGGAGGCCAGTCTAGCTGCGGGAATGGAGCCTGTCATCGCCAGATACGGCTACCTAGGCAATGGCCATCCGCCCGAATCTTGGGGGGCCAGATACCTAATTGACCATCCGCGTGAGCTACTTGCTTATCTTTAAGTCGGCAGACCCTTGATTCTGTTAAAATCTGGTCAGTGATGATTGAACTTTACGGTTTAATCACCATCTTATAAGGACTACATAGAATGCCGGGGGCGACTTGGCTTCGACGTGGGTTGCAAAGCAGCGCAGGGCATACCGAGGACCAGTCACCTCGTAAATACATCTGGAAAAGCAATAGTCGCAAACGACGAACGTTACGCTCTAGCCGCTTAAATCCGGCTAGACTCTGCACCGGTGGGCCTCAACGCCGGGTCTGGCAACAGACAGCAGAGCCATTAACGAGGATCGCGCTCCGTAGGGTCGCTTTACAGAGCGTTAAAAAATAGGTGGCTCGCTTGTCATCAGCCCGCCGGTTGGCGGATGCCGGGTTAAACTAAATAACATGGCTAAGTATGTAGAACTGACTGTAGAGGACTTGCGGACGCGGGTTCGATTCCCGCCGCCTCCACCAATTAGATACAAGTGCAGGACCCCTTGCAGAGTCGGCATGCTCAAGATGGCTAAGTTGCGGGGAATGTCCCCAGACTGAACCTTCAAAATAAACTCCATACTAGGAGAAATTCGATTCGATTCAAGGATGCAAGTTCAGCGCCTTGATTTCATACAGAGGAGGGTTACTTGATCAGCAGTTCTCTAAGGATCCAGTACCATTTGTATGGGACATGACTCCTTGACTAACCCTCCATTTCCCGTTAAATTGAAACGCAACTTCACCCTGAAAATTATCCCAAAAGGATTGTAACCACATGACCTTAGGCCTTATTGATTTGCCCTGGTGGGGCTATATTCTAGTCACCCTAGGACTCACCCACGTATCCATCGCTGGGATCACCATATTTCTTCATCGTCACCAGGCCCACCGTGCACTAGATCTGCACCCCATACCCAGCCACTTTTTCCGTTTCTGGCTATGGCTCACCACCGGCATGGAGACCAAAGAATGGGCGGCAGTGCACCGCAAGCACCATGCCAAGTGCGAGTCCTCTGAAGATCCCCATAGTCCTCAAGTTTATGGCATCGGCAAAATACTGAAGGAGGGTTCTGAACTCTACCGGAAGGAAGCCAGAAACCCAGAGACCTTAGAGAGATATGGTCACGGCACGCCGGATGACTGGATCGAACGGAATATCTATACAAAGCATAGTGCCAAGGGCGTTGCCCTGATGCTGATCATTAATATGGTGCTTTTCGGCCCCATCGGGATCACCATGTGGGCGGTTCAGATGCTCTGGTCTCCGATCATGGCTGCCGGTATTATTAATGGGGTTGGTCACTTCTGGGGTTACCGTAACTTCCAGGCGGAGGATGCAAGCCGTAATATCATCCCATGGGGGATCCTCATCGGCGGTGAAGAGTTACATAACAATCACCATGCTTATGCCACCTCCGCCCGTCTATCGAATAAGTGGTATGAGTTCGACATCGGTTGGATGTATATCTGCATTCTGGTCTTCTTTGGGCTCGCTCAGGTGAAAAAGGTTGCTCCAAAGTTACGGCTTGATACTGCCAAGACACAGTGCGATCTCGATACCCTTCAGTCCGTAATATCCCACCGGTACGAGGTGCTGACAAAGTACACTCATTCTCTCAAGTTAACGCTCGCTAAAGAGGTTGATCATCTGAAAGAGTTGGCCACACATCACGGGGTAGATCGTCCCACCCTCAACCGTTGGGTGCTGGCCGACTCCAAAACTCTTAAAGAGGATGAGCGTGCTAAGCTGAGCCTGGTATTGAGCAAGACTACAACACTGGATAAGGTCTACACCATGCGTGAGGAACTCATGTCTGTATGGCAACGCTCCACATCAACCAAGGATGAACTGGTCAAACAATTGGAAGACTGGTGCCGTCGCGCCGAAGAGAGTGGTATCGAGGTGCTGCAGAATTTCTCACGCAGGCTTCGTTGCTACGCATAACTTGATAAAACACCATAAAAAAACCCGCCTTCGGCGGGTTTTTTTATGGTGCCAATCCTATACCTTGCTCACTTGAGCTTAGTTTCCTTGTAGGTGACATGCTTACGCACTACCGGATCAAATTTCAGAATTTCCAGTTTCTCAGGGGTGGTACGCTTGTTCTTAGTGGTCGTATAGAAATGACCCGTACCGGCCGAGGATTCAAGTTTTATTTTCTCGCGCATGAAGATTCCTTGAGTTATTTATTCGTTTGTTAGATGCTGTCACCATTGGCTCGCATCCCAGCGAGTACGGAATCAATACCATTCTTGTCAATAGTCCGAAGGGCTGCATTGGATAAGCGCAGTCTGATCCAGCGGTTCTCGCTCTCAACCCAAAATTTACGACGCTGCAGGTTGGGCAGAAAACGTCTCTTAGTCTTATTGTTAGCGTGGGAAACATTGTTGCCGGACATGGGTTTCTTACCGGTAACCTCACATACTCGTGCCATGATGATGCACTCCAGAATTCGCAAAAGGGCGCATTATATCCCGATTCCTGTAGTTTCCTCAAATCAAATCAAATACACGATGAATAACCAATAGAGTACGATCCCTAAAGTTAGCAATGATCTCTCTGTAGGGGATATTGCTTTTAGTTTAGAATCTCGCTCCCACGCCGGACGGTAAGAACTGATTATGAATGACGCACACCACACAAACAATCGTCTGCTCCTAGGATTAACAGGCGGAGTGGCCGCATACAAGGCGGCGGAACTCGCGCGGATGTTGATTCAAAGTGGAGTCGAGGTGCAGGTGGTGATGACTCAATCGGCCTGCCGATTTATCGGTACGGCTACAATGCAATCACTGACCGGAAGGCCAGTCTTCACGGATCTGTGGGATGACCGTGTGGCCAATAATATGGCCCATATTGATCTCTCTCGTAATGCGGATGCAATCCTAATCGCACCTGCCAGTGCTGACTTCATCTCCAAGCTCGCCCATGGCCTAGCAGACGACCTGCTCTCGACACTGTGCCTCGCGCGTAAGTGCCCACTTCTGATCGCACCTGCCATGAATAGCCAGATGTGGAACCACCCGGCCACTCAACGAAACCTGGCCACGCTACGTCTTGACGGGGTGACGGTTCTCGATCCAGATAGTGGCGAGCAGGCCTGTGGTGAGACCGGCATGGGCCGCATGCTCGAGCCTAGTGTGTTGGCCGAGGCAGCGAAAGCGGCTTTTCAAAATGGTCTACTACAAGGAAAACGTGTTTTAGTGACTGCTGGGCCGAGCTTCGAACCGATTGATGCAGTTCGCGGGATCACTAACTCAAGCTCAGGAAAGATGGGTTATGCTGTCGCTTTCGCTGCACTGCAAGCGGGTGCGGATGTCACGCTGATATCCGGCCCGGTGAGCTTACAGGCCCCGCCCGCTATTCGCCTTATTAAGGTGGTGAGTGCACTGGATATGCTAGAAGCGGTGAAGAAAGAAGTCACGCAGGCTGATATTTTTATAAGTGTTGCCGCGGTGGCAGACTACAGGACTACCCATGTCAGCAAGCAGAAAATTAAGAAGACGGGTGCCGGCCTCACTCTTGAACTCACACCCAATCCAGACATTCTAGAATACGTGACAAGCCTTCCCAGGCCACCATTCTGTGTCGGCTTTGCGGCAGAGACAGAGAATCTTGAAGAGAATGCGTCCGCTAAACGGCTCAAGAAAAAACTACCCCTGCTGGCCGCCAATCTGGCACAAGATGCAATCGGATCTGATGAGAGTGCACTTATTTTATTTGACGACGCGGGTCAATACCCCTTGGCAAGAGCGCCAAAGATGCAGCAGGCCCAGCGTCTGGTTCAACATATCTCATCGCTGTATGGGAAACAATGCTCCTGATAAACCCCTATGCACTACGAAACCCTACAATCTTTACCACCCCACGACTAGGATTAGAATGATCCATCGTCTTGCAATCCTACTCATTCTTTTTGTTTCAGCACCGGTCGGTGCTGAGATGCCGATAATCCAGGTCAAGATTGCTAATCACGGTCTATACACTGAGGTCGCCAGTACCCAGCAGTCTCGTATGCAGGGTCTGATGCATCGACAATCGATGGGTCAGGATAGGGGGATGCTATTCGTCTTTCCAGAGAACGGTTATCACAGCATGTGGATGGTCAATACGAATATCCCGCTGAGCGTCGCCTTTATTGATGAGAAGGGTATGATCCTCAATATCGCAGACATGGTTCCCCATACTCGGACGGCACATGGCTCGGCAGGATTAGCTAAGTATGCGATCGAGACGAATCTTGGGTGGTTCTGGGAGAGAGGGATAAAGGCAGGAAAGTATGTCACCGGACTGGAGAGAGCTCCAGCGGCAGAATAGTTTGGGAGTATCTTCGCCTTAACGTCTTCCCGGGAGCATTCCCTTCAGACCGCGCATCATCTTTGCCATCCCACCCTTGCTCATCATCTTCATCATCTTCTGAGTCTGCTCAAACTGAGCCAGAAGACGGTTCACCTCCTGAACGCTGACACCCGCCCCGACAGCGATACGGCGTTTGCGTGAGGCCTTCAGAATTTCAGGCTTAGCACGCTCCTGACCCGTCATGGAATTAATAATGCCCTCGGTACGGTTGACCACCTTATCATCCATCTTTACGTTCTGAGCTGCATGACTCAGTTGAGAGGGCAACTTGTCCATCATGGCACTCATGCCACCCATATTGCGCATCTGCTGAAGCTGCATCTTGAAGTCGTTCAGATCAAATCCCTTACCCGACTTCATCTTCTTTGCTAGCTTCTCAGCCTCGTCCAGATCCACCCCTCTCTGGGCCTCTTCGATCAGGCCAAGAACATCACCCATACCAAGGATACGAGCAGCCATCCGGTCTGGGTGGAAGGGTTCAAGGCCGGTCAACTTCTCAGCTACACCGACAAACTTGATCGGCTTTCCGGTGATATAACGTGCAGACAATGCCGCGCCGCCACGGGAGTCCCCATCAAGCTTGGTGAGGACAATACCGGTCAGGGGCAGTACCTCTGAGAAGGCCTTGGCCGTATTGACCGCGTCCTGTCCCTGCATGGCATCAACTACAAATAAAGTCTCGATCGGCTTCAGGAGAGCATTCAGCTCACTGATCTCCTGCATCATCGCCTCATCTATCGCCAGACGTCCGGCGGTATCCATGATCATCACATCGTGGTGATGCCTACGAGCAAAATCGAGAGCGGCGTTGGCAATCTCCTTGGGCTGCTGACCCGGATGAACCGGGAAGAAGTCAGCACCAGTCTGCCCCGCCAAAATCTCCAGCTGATGAATTGCCGCCGGGCGGTAGATATCGCAGGAGACCAGCAGCACCTTTTTCTTTTTATGATCGATCAGCCACTTGGCCAATTTACCGCTGCTGGTAGTCTTGCCCGCTCCCTGGAGACCCACCATCAGTATGATTGCAGGGGGCACAGTGGCCAGATTAATATCGACCGTCTCACCCCCCATGATGGCGATCAATTCCTGATGGACCGCACCCACCAATGCCTGACCAGGCGAGAGGCTGTTCATTACATCCTGCCCGATGGCCTTTTCCTTAACGCGGGCGATAAATTCTTTAATTACGGGCAGAGCGACATCGGCCTCCAGAAGGGCCATACGTACCTCACGCAGCGCCTCCTGAATATTGTCCTCGGTCAGTCTCGCTTCACCCCTGAGGGTTTTAATGACACCAGAAAATTTACTGGTTAGGTTGTCGAACATGCCAAATGCCTCTCAAGAAAAATTGGTGTAAACTAGATACACATTCCCGCTTTAATCTGCAATATCAATCCATGTCCGGTATTCTAGCTTATCTCGCCGCCTTCCTGCTTTATGGACTGATCGGTTGGCACTTATGGCGCACCAAGTGGAATGCGTCGAAACAGTCCCACAATGCCCCCATATTAGCTGCCGAGTGGGAGAGATACGCCATACTCGTGCCCCTGATCCTTCATGGATTTACACTCTA
>CAJBQQ010000056.1 GCA_903957805.1 uncultured Pseudomonadota bacterium
ACCCTCAATCTAAATACATCAAAATGCCAAATCTACTTATTACCGGTGCTAACCGCGGCATCGGTCTGGAGTTTGCTAGACAATATATCGAATCGGGTTGGCGTGTATTCGCTTGTTGCCGTAACCCGGATCAGGCCACACTACTGAAGCAGTTAGCATCAATGCATGCTAACTCACTCAGTCTGCATAAACTGGATGTCTCGGACTTTGATGAGATCGATAGATTGAGCACAGAACTTGCCGATCAGAATATCGATTTGCTCCTGAATAATGCTGCGGTCTTCCTTGATACTCATGACAATGAACTTGGTAGCACGGACTATGAGGCATGGATCTACTCACTACGCGTTAACAGCATGGCACCACTTAAAATGACGGAGGCATTCATCAATCAAGTCCGGCGTAGCACGCAAAAAAAGGTCATCAATATCACCAGCAAGATGGGTAGCATTGCTGACAATACCAGTGGCGGCTACTACCTCTACCGATCAAGCAAGACCGCCCTGAATATGGTGACACGAAACCTTTCAATCGATTTAATGCCTCACGGTATCATGGCCGCTACGCTACACCCAGGCTGGGTACAGACTGATATGGGGGGGCCGAATGCTCTCATCACAGCAGGGTCGAGTGTGGCAGGCATGAGACGTGTGATCGAACAGTTAACACTTGCCGATAGCGGAAAATTCTACGCGTACAATGGCAAGGAAATCGCCTGGTGAAGCAGGGGGGAGATCAATCACTGCCAACACGGTTGGATTAAGCTCACCTCCAATCTGAAATCAGTGTACATAAAAGTTACGCATCATCCCCATATCTTCATGCTCCAGGTTGTGGCAGTGATAGAGAAATAATCCTGTGTAATCTTCAAATGGCTTGATGATTTCAATCTCCTCTCCGGGCATCACCAGAACCGTGTCCTTCCAACCGTTACTAATGAATCCATCCTTGACAGTGTTATAGCCATCACTGTCTCGATCTGTCTGGGTGCGCGACAAGACTTTAAACTGTTGGCCATGCAGATGGATCGGATGGGCCATTGACATCATCATGCCACCCCTCCCCCTCATCCCACCCGAGCCATCTCCCATCATTCCATGATTATTGGAGATTCTTATTCTCTGGATCGTGTTGACGGGGATCCTCTCGATGTCCATCACCTCGTGCATCTCAAAGGATCTGCCATTCAGTTGCGGTGACATATGCTGCATACCGATGTCAATCGGCACAGTCCTGTCCGGGTTGGAGATATCACGTTCCGTCAGACTACGCATACTGACCAGTTTTTCTGGCAGTTTGGGTGAGTCATCGACCCTCTCCGCAATATGAAACTTGATGATCGGAAAGGCCTCTCCCTGAAGTAATCCACCATTCATCATCCCCATACCGCGGCCCATCCTCCCCCTGCCTCCCTGCATACCCCCGCCCATATGAGGCATCGTAACCTGGTATTCGAGGCTATTCAGAACCAGATCAGACCCGACCTTGCGTCCACTAAAATCTACCCATAACTCAATCCGCTCGGCCGGTGCAAGCATGATATAGGGGTAGGTCTCAGGACTTTCCAGTAAGCCCCCATCGGTACCGATAGCAATCAATTGCGTACCATCCTCCCAACCTAACTTATAAATCCTAGAGTTTGATCCGTTGAGTATACGTAGACGGTAGGCCCGGGTTTTTACCGGAATGGTGCTGTTTGCCTGACCATTAACCAGAATGGTATCCCCGAGGAAGCCGACCATCCTCTCACGCATCCCGTGGAGATATTGCAACTGATTACTCGCAGTAAAACGTCGGTCCTGGATGGTGATGGGGATATCGTACACACCACTCGGCAGCTCTAACTTTTGCTCTTGCTCGTCCGTGATGGTGATCAATCCCGCTAGCCCACGATAGACTTGTGTAGCAGTCATCCCGTGAGTATGAGAGTGATACCAATTTGTGCCGGCAGGATTTTTTACTTCGAACTCATAAACATATCTTTCACCCCGCTCTATCGCATACACCGGATGACCGTCCATTCTCTGCGGGACATGCATACCATGCATATGAATGACCGATGGCTCGGGTAGTTCGTTATAAAAAAATATCCGGACCTTTTGATTTTGCGAGAGATTAAGAATAGGCCCCAAATAGCCCGGCATAGTCTTCAAAGCATTCTTAGGGCCTCTCAGTAGTTTACCGTGATACTTGAAGACGGTGGTGTGGGCCCCAGGAATGATAGAGACCTCGGATATACGTGCTGTGATCTCGAACTCAACATCCGGTTTGAAGCTGGCACTTGGCACACTCTTGATCTTTCCATCCTCGGCCAGAACGAAACTAGGCAGCGCTGCTGCAACTGTTCCAAATGCGGCATACTGTAGGAATTGTCGTCTCTTATGATCATGACCTGCCATACCACTTCTCCTGGTGATTTATAGAGACTAACGGGTCATGCAGATATACGAAAATCGAACACAAGAATCGCAATATCCATAACGCAGGTTAAAATGTCAGGCAGTAGCCCACCCTTACTCTATTTAGCACCAGAAACCCTCAGATTCAATTCGTCTTTACTTGTCCCCTTACAAGAATTATCAATTCAGTTACAAGAGATGCTCCCACCTCGTCTCCTGCGACAGGAATCATCATTCAACTGAATTCACGGCATATTCCCGTTGATACGCTACTAGGGTTGCCCATGCAGGGTCCTACTTATTCACCGTAGGTACATCCGCATAAAGATCACTGCCCGGCTCGAACCAGGCGAGCTTCTGATGGAGCTTCACCACCTCACCGACAATGATAAGAGTCGGGGGGGTTAGACCGGCATGAGTCGTCAGATCTGGAAGTGTCTCTAGTGATCCGACCAGTACCCTCTGGCGGTGGGTGGTACCCTGCTGGATAATGGCAGCAGGCGTCGCGCCCGATAGGCCATGCGCAATCAACTGCTGGCACAGAACCGGCAATCCCAAGAGGCCCATGTAAATCACGATGGTCTGATACGGTCGTGCCAGTGCCTGCCAATCCAAATCCACGCTCCCATCCTTGAGGTGCCCTGTGACAAAGACACAGGACTGCGCATAATCACGG
>CAJBQQ010000057.1 GCA_903957805.1 uncultured Pseudomonadota bacterium
AGGACAGAAAGTGTTCTCCCCTGAGCCCTTCCGTCCATTATTTCAGGTCTCAGCTCATAACCATCCACATCATTAGCGAGCCCGTCGAAACACAACTGATCGAGATTGACTGTAATGCCGGAATGACTGGCAAAGGCCATCTCGCACAATGTCACAAATAGCCCCCCGTCAGAACGGTCATGATAAGCAAGTACTCTACCTTCTCGATTCAAGCGTTGCAGACCGGCGAATAACCCCTTGAGCTTCTGCGGATCATCCAGATCCGGGGCTATATCACCGACCTGCTTATAGACTTGCGCTAACGCCGATCCGCCTAGACGGTTTCTACCCGCGCCCAGATCAATCAAGATCAGTTCCGTCTCTCCACAGTCGGTACGTAATTGAGGCGTGAGTGTCTTACGCACGTCCATCACTCGCGCAAAGGCTGAGATAATCAAGGACAGAGGTGCAGTCACTTCCTTATGGACGGTCGCATTCTGATCACTCTCTTCTTCAGTCCATACCGTCTTCATTGACATGGAGTCCTTACCTACCGGAATACTGATCCCCAGTTGCGGACATAACTCTATCCCTACTGCATGGACTGCATCGTACAAACCCGCATCCTCACCTGGATGCCCAGCCGCCGCCATCCAGTTGGCAGAAAGCTTGATCTCTCCGATATCTACAATCAGTGCGGCAGCGATATTGGTGATGGCCTCACCCACCGCCATACGCGCAGAGGCAGCAGGATTAATCAATGCCAGCGGCGTGCGTTCCCCCACGGCAAATGACTCACCCAGATACGTCTGATAACCCATCATGGTCACAGCAACATCTGCCACTGGAACTTGCCATGGTCCAACCATCTGGTCTCGAGCGGTCATACCACCGACCGTGCGGTCGCCGATACTAATGAGAAAAGTCTTGTCCGCCACTGACGGTAAATGCAACACTCGGTATGCCGCCTCCTTCAGTTCCGATCCGGCTGGATCGAATGGTGATAACGATCTGGTGAGGTGGGTAACCTCACGCGTCATTTTTGGAGGCTTTCCGAGTAGTACCTCAAGCTCCATATCAACCGGCAGCGGATTGTCACCGAATAACGGGTCAATCACGGAGAGTTGTTGTTGATTAGTCGCCACACCGACTACCGCAAACGGACAGCGCTCACGCTCACAAACCTCTCTGAATAGCTTCAACGACTCCGGATCAATGGCCAGCACATAACGCTCTTGAGATTCATTGCTCCAGATTTGCAGTGGTGACATGCCAGACTCTTCAGAGGGGATGTCACGCAAATTAAATCTCCCGCCGCGACTTGAACCGTGCACCAGTTCAGGCAGTGCATTGGATAGGCCACCCGCTCCAACATCGTGTATCGAAAGAATTGGGTTAGGCTGACCCTGCTTCTCCATCTGCCAGCAACGGTCGATTACTTCCTGCGCACGCCTCTCCATCTCAGCATTGCCACGTTGGACCGAATCAAAATCAAGATTTTCTACATTTGATCCGGTATCCATGCTGGAAGCGGCTCCACCACCAAGACCAATCAGCATTCCTGGTCCACCTAATTGAATCAGCAGTGAGCCAGAGGGGATTTCCTGCTTAAACGAGTGACTCTCGCAGATATGACCTATACCCCCTGCCAACATGATCGGCTTGTGGTAACCACGCATCTCGCCTGCAACCCGCTCCTCGAATGTACGGAAGTACCCCGCAAGAATGGGTCGTCCAAACTCGTTGTTGAATGCCGCACCACCAATCGGGCCCTCCAACATGATCTGCAATGCCGAGGCGATGCGGGTGGGCTTACCATAAGTATGTCTACCAGTTTTCTGGTATTGCTCCCACGGCTGTATAAAATTAGGGATGCTCAAATTGGAAACTGAAAACCCCGTGAGTCCTGCCTTGGGTCTGGCGCCACGGCCGGTAGCCCCCTCATCACGAATTTCACCACCCGCACCGGTGGCGGCCCCAGGGTGAGGTGAGATTGCAGTCGGATGGTTGTGGGTCTCCACCTTCATCAGGATATGTGTCTGCTCCTGGACATAGCTGTAAGCATGGTCCTTGCCGGGGTAGAGTCGCGCAATACTTTCCCCCACGATGATGGAAGAGTTGTCCTCATAAGCCACCACCGTCCCATGTGGATGCTGCTGATGGGTATTACGGATCATCGAAAATAACGAGTGCGTCTGTGCCTTTCCATCTATCACCCAGTCTGCGTTGAAAATCTTGTGGCGACAGTGCTCTGAGTTTGCCTGTGCAAACATCATCAGCTCAACATCCGTAGGATTGCGCCCAATGCGCATAAAACTGGTTACAAGATATTCGACCTCATCAGCCGACAGAGCCAACCCCATCTCAGCATTAGCCTGTCTCAATGCCGTCAATCCACCTGTCAGGACGTCTACCGTGTCGAGCGGCACGGGCGCATAATGTCTGAACAATTTATCGGCATCTTCAAATGAATTGAAGACCGCCTCGGTCATGCGATCATGTATCAGTGAGAGGAGCGCAGATCGATCTAGAGCAGATGTCCCGCTTGTAGTTTGAATGTAAAAGGCTAACCCTCGTTCCAGGCGCAGGACTGCTTCTAGCCCGCAATGACGAGCAATATCGGTTGCCTTGGATGACCATGGAGAGATGGTGCCGGGACGTGGCAGGACTAGAATGAACTCACCTAAAGGCTCTTCCCCCCGTTGCGCAGCACCATAACTCAATAACTTTGCAAGTATCGCGCTCTCCTCCGGCCTTAGTTCACGCCCCACCGTGCAAAAATGCCAATACTCTGCATAAATGTGGGAGACTTGTGGGACAACGGTCTTGAGTGCTGCCGTTAATTTTTCAAGACGGAATGGGGAAAGGGCGTTACCGCCGCGGAGTCGAAGCATCAGGCGAGATGAGGTGATGAATTGGAAAGCGTAATTTTACACGAGAAGACAATCTACCCGCAGCCCGATAAGCTGTTAGCTAATGGCCCCGATCGATTAACTCATGATTATAAGGTATGACTACCCCCACCCCTATCTACAATACTGCTGAGATTCGCTCCATCGAGCGGCTTACAGCGTCGCCATTAATGGAAAGAGCTGGTTTGGCTGCCGCTGAGATTGCGCGAGATCAGTTGCTCACCAAAGAAGTCAACGCAGTACTAGTACTGGCTGGCCCAGGCAATAATGGTGGGGATGCCTTCGTTGTTGCTCGTTATCTAAAATCCTGGTGGTTCAATGTCATGCTGGTATTCAGTGGCGAACGTGAGAATCTGCCCGATGATGCAAAGCATGCGCTGGATAAGTGGATCTCTGCCGGCGGTGAAATCCTAACTGAGATACCGGAAAATAAAATATGGGGTGCGGTTATAGATGGACTCTTCGGCATCGGTCTAGACCGCGATCTAGTCGGCAAGAATCTGGCTTTCGTTAATACGGTCAACCTCATGCACCTACCGGTACTCGCACTCGATATCCCAAGCGGCTTAGGAAGCGACACTGGGAATTGCCATGGCGCAACGATCCGAGCCACCATGACAGTCACCTTCATCGGCCTCAAACCGGGCCTATTCACTCGGTTTGGCCCCGATTATTGCGGGGAAATTTTTCTGTGCAAACTTGATCTCGACCCGTCTTCACTGGTTACCCCACACGTCTGGAAGCTGGATCGACCTTATGTTCAGGAGTTATTGCCACCACCGCGCCCATCTGACAGTCATAAAGGCATGTTCGGTAGCGTCGGTGTCATCGGTGGCTCAACAGGGATGGTGGGTGCAGCATTTCTAGCCGGAACCGCGGCACTAAAATTAGGTGCAGGGCGCGTTTACCTCGGACTGATGGCTGCTGATGCACCAGTCACAAGTACGGATCAACCTGAATTGATGCTGCAACCTGTGAATGAGCTATTCAAACTTGATCATCTCAGCTGCTTGATCGTCGGACCCGGTCTGGGTATACAACCAGATGCTCATTTCTGGCTCAGCAACGCGCTAGAGTCTGAAATGCCGCTAGTATTAGACGCAGATGCACTGAATTTGATCGCCGTTCATCCAGAACTTGCCAGCCTGCTACGAGCGCGTACAGCAGCCTCTGTCCTTACCCCGCATGTTGCGGAAGCTGCTCGGCTACTCGGCACCGACTCGTCGAATCTACAGCATGATCGCATGGCCGCTGCAGCCGAATTGGCGAAGCGTTTTAATTGCTACACAGTGCTAAAAGGTGTCGGCAGTATTTGTACCTTTCCCGATGGCAGGAGCTACCTCAATACCAGCGGCAACCCTGGTCTGAGCAGCGCGGGAACAGGCGACGTGCTGTCCGGCATCATTGGTGCTTTTCTGGCGCAGGGTTTAGATGCGGGAAATGCACTCTTGTTAGCGGTTCATCTGCATGGTGCCGCTGCTGATTCTCTGCTCGAAAGATATGGAGGTCCAGTCGGGATGACTGCATCAGAGATCACTGATGCGGCACGTGGCCTGTTAAATCGATGGCTACACTAGGAAAACCCTGAAATGGGTACCCCGGAAGCTCCGTTCAAGGCTTCCTTGACTGTAATCGCCAATTTTTATAATGTGAACTGAAAGGAACTCTCAACATGTGTTATCGATGTGATCAAAAAAATTTAGATCAACAGAATCTCAGCCAGAACCCAAGCAAACGTTCGTTTCTCAAACTGACTGCAGTCTCCGCCATCGGCTTAGGTCTTGCGGGCGCTGGCATCGCAACAGCTCAGGGGAAACAATCGGCCAAGACCTCTTCCAAGATCCCGCCAAAACTTGAAAATGTGCTGACACCTGACCAGGCTCTGGAAAGGTTGATGAAGGGTAACGAACGTTATGTTGCTGGCCAATCGTTGCCACTTAACTTTCATGATGTTCAGGATGCTCTGGTCAAGGGGCAGAACCCCTACGCTACCATTCTAGGTTGTTCTGATTCGAGGGTCAGCCCTGAGCACTGCTTCGATGAGTCCCATGGAGATCTGTTTGTGGCCCGAGGTGCTGGTAACTACATAACAAATGACAATATAGCCACAATCGAGTATTCAGTCGCTGTATTGAATACACCTCTGATCATGGTGCTTGGTCATGAAAGTTGTGGTGCAGTCAAGGCAGCGATAGAGGCCGTTGACCATCATAAAGACTTCCCGGGACATATTCAGCTACTAGCCAGTGCGATAGCACCAGCGGTCAGGGCGGTCAGTGACAACTCCAGCAGTCGCTTGATTAATGTAACCAAGAAGAATGTCATCATGACGGTTGAGAGACTGAGAAATAAAACACCCATACTGGATCAGTATCACGACCAGAAGAGAATTCGAGTCGTCGGCGGGTTATATCATCTAGATACCGGCAGGGTCGAACTGATAGCTTAATGAGTGTCTCTTATTAAGAAAATAAGAGCGCGCTACTCTTTACTCTGCATCTGTAACATCTCGGCAGCATGTTGAAGCGTGGCCTCGGTAATCTTCATACCCCCTATCATACGAGCAATTTCTTCGACTCTCTGCCGTTGATCGAGCACGGTGATATGGCTGGTTACTTTTCCACCATTGGCATGGTCAGCTGACTTTGCAACCTGCCATTGCTGATCTGCTGCCGAAGCGACCTGCGCCAAGTGGGTGACGCACATCACCTGGCGCTCTTCCCCAAGCTTTTTCAGCATGGTGCCAACTATTTCGGCCACGCGTCCGCCGATACCGGAATCAACCTCATCGAATATCAGAGTTGGCGCTGTCCCAATCTTGCTGGTAATAACCTGTATCGCCAGACTGATGCGTGACAATTCGCCACCCGACGCGACCTTTGCCAAAGGCCTCAGCGGCAACCCCTGATGAGCAGAGACTTGAAATTCAATTTGCTCCAATCCATGGGCGTTACCCTGTTCTAGAGGGATTAACCCCACCGAGAACCCACCACCTGCCATCGCAAGGGTCTGCATCGCGTCACTCACCTGCTGGGATAGTGTTTTGGCTGCTTTATCCCTGATCGCACTTAAAGATCTGGCATGCTCGAGATACGCTTCCATGGCAGCCATTTCCTCTCTTGCGAGCGCCTCGCCGTCCCCTCCCTGCGTCAACTCTTCCAGTCGAGTAGTCGATGTCACCAACAGATCGGGCAGTTCGTCTGGGGTCACACGATACTTCCTGGCCGCAGCATGAATCGCTGTTAGGCGTTGTTCCATATCCTGCAGTCGTTGCGGATCTAAATCGAGACGCTGTTGATAATGACCGAGTTCATACACCGCTTCCTGCAACTGGATCTGTGCAGACTCTAGCAAATCGAGCACAGATCTCAAGCCGCTGTCGTAGCTCAGCAAGCCTTGGAGTCGAGAGATGACCGCGTTGACCTGTGCCAGCGAGGCTAGTTCTCCATCCGACAGAATCTCCAAACCCACCTGAGTTGCCTCTAGCAGACTTGCGGCATGTGATAAGCGACTATGATCGGACTGTAGTGTTTGCCACTCTCCAGGCGAAAAATTCAGCGTAGTAAGTTCGCGAACTTGCCACTCCAATTGCTC
>CAJBQQ010000058.1 GCA_903957805.1 uncultured Pseudomonadota bacterium
ATGTCGATACTGGGACTAACGATCGATTATGGACCCTACGGCTGGCTGGAGGGTTTTGATCTGGAGTGGACTCCCAACACCACGGATGCCCAGGGACGTCGTTATTGCTTTGGCAAACAACCAGAGATAGCTCAATGGAATCTGACCAGGCTCGCAGCAGCCCTCTCCCCACTGATCGGTGATCGGACACTACTAGAGCATGGTTTGGCAGTCTTTAACGATACCTTCCAGGCCACTTGGCGCGGGATGCTGGCAGATAAGCTCGGTCTGAATTCACTAGACCATGAAGGTGATGAGACTCTTCTGAGCGAACTATTTGACCTGTTGCAGCAGTCCGAGATTGACATGACGATCTTCTTTCGGAGCCTGATGAATATTCCATTAACGACTGCAGATAACTCGCTGGAGAGTTCATCACTGTCGGGACTGCTACGCCATGCATTCTATACAGAAGAGGGTTTTGTACATTCGCAAACGAGCTTAAACAAATGGTTGCACCGTTATATTGCCCGGATACATCTGGATATGGAGGCTCCTAACTTAACGAGCTTTGAAGGCACGCGCTTGCAACGAATGAGCCGCTCCAATCCCAAGTACGTACTCCGTAATTATTTGGCACAGCAGGCGATTGAAGGATTGCAACAGGGAGACTCATCCTTCATGACGCGTCTGATCGAGGTCCTAAGACGGCCCTACGACGAGCAACCCTCTCATAACGACCTCGCAAGCCTGCGTCCAGAATGGGCTCGCAATAAGCCCGGGTGTTCAGCGCTATCGTGCAGCTCGTAAACTCTAGTCGTTCTTAGCTCCGCAGTTTAATCCTTCAATTGCCCAGCGATAGGGGGTAACAGGGTTAAGTATCGTATTGAATACTCGGCTGATCTACTCTATCAATAAAAGCGTAGAGATCGTAATAGAGCCTGCAATGTATATCCATACATAACGGACCGACTATACGAGACCTGCGTCTTGAATTATTTAACGAGATCTTCTCTTAAGGAGCAAAAATGAAAAAGATTCTTCCTACCCTGATTGTGACCGCTGCAACTGCACTTCTAAGCCTTGGCGCTATCGCTGCAGACCCTTTAGGGGCCGCATTAACAGCTGCTGGAACTGAAGCTGCTAAATCGGCCACAGCTGCCAAATCAGCAGCTACAACTGAAGCGCTAAAACCTGTCGATGCCGCTAAATCTGCTGCAACTGCTAAGGCTACTGAGGCCACCAAGTCCGTTGAGTCTGCTAAATCCAGAGCAACGACTAAGGCAATCGAATCTGTTGGGAATGCCGAGGCCGCCAAGTCGGCCGCAACTGCTAAGGCTACTGAAGCCGGTAAGATTCCTGCGACATACTTACCGACACTGCCCGCCACGAAATAATCAATCTTGGCATTTAGTCTCAAAAGTTATTAACTATCCAACCGAAAGATGGGTGCTTGCACCTGTCGATCCTTCATCAAATTCAGCCTGAACTTGGCATGAAATAATCCATTGATTGGTAGGAACGTTTCTGAATAAAGCGACTAAATCACCTTGATGTATGTTCAAAACTGGAGCAATCTGGCAGTATCGCTTATGGGAGTGAAGCCCCTTCCAATATAGGAACTGATGAATACGTTAACTGAAACACAACTCGTGTCCATGCTTGAGATGCAGGATGGCATGAACAAAAAGGTTAATCCAGACTGGGTTGCTGCCAATAATAATTGGCACCGGGCCATACAAGTCGAAGCCGTCGAGGCGATCGAACATCACGGATGGAAATGGTGGAAGAAGCAGAATTGCGATATGGCACAGCTGCGTATGGAGCTAGTCGACATCTGGCACTTCATTCTCTCAACAGTCATTCAGAACACACGCGGCAGCATTAGATTCTCCACCATAGAGATGATCTCAGAGCTGAATCTCTCGCAAAAATCAGTGCAGTTTGATAACCAGTACTACATCCTGGCGAAGATGAGTCTATTGGAAAAACTCGACCTGCTGGTAGGCTTATCCGCTGCCAAACGGACCAGTCTGGCCCTATTCGATTCCCTCTTATCCGACTGTGGAATGAGCTGGGTTGAGCTCTTCAAACAGTATACCGGCAAGAACGTTCTCAACGTATTTCGCCAGGATTATGGTTACAAGGCTGGGACCTATATTAAGATCTGGAATGGTCGTGAGGATAACGAACACCTGGTCGAAGTACTAGATATCATTGACTTGAGCGCTAATAATGTTCATGATGAGCTTTACCAGACCCTCAAGTCACGGTATTTGTTAGCGCTCAATGAACAATAGTCCGCAGTCTTCAGTAAATTTTTATAACTACGAAAGGGAGAAAATACTATGAACCGCAAAGAACTGATTGATGCACTGGCAACCAAAACAGGCAGCAGCAAGGCCGACGCTGACCGCAATATCGCTGCTCTGATCGAAGTCATCACCGCCACTCTGAAGAAGGGTGACAATGTTGCACTGGTCGGATTCGGTACATTCGAAGTCCGCAAACGTGCCGCACGCAGTGGTCGCAATCCTGCCACCGGAGAGGCCATTAAGATCAAGGCATCCAAGCAGCCTGCCTTCAAGGCCGGAGCGACCTTGAAAGCCGCTGTGAATGGAGCGAAGTAACAGCAACTCCAGTAGCAACCGCTAGTCATCTGGCGGTTGCTCTTACCGGCTCATAATCACTCTATGAACACCCTCAACACAGGAGATCATCATGGCAAAGGGCCAGCAAAAGAAAACAAAAGAAGCAAAGAAACCTAAGAAGAAACCAACACCCGCCATCTGATCCATTCTTTTGCTGAATGGATTCTGTAGCACTCCGCATGACCCCCATATAAGCCGCGAATTATTAGATTGCAATCATCTGCTCAGATCATCATTCTGATACAAATGGTTAAACTGCAACCGACAACAGTGCGCTCACGATCTGATTTAGGCACACCTCCTTAAGCAGTTATTGAAGTCTCAACGCTAATTGTAGAACGTCTGACTCAGTTGTCTACTGAATCGACTATCCTGGTAATTATGATAAAGTTACGATATCATAATTACTATGGAACACTCCCCCATCCCACAAAAATCACGCGGAGGTTTTCGACCCGGAGCAGGACGAAAACCGAAGAGCGGCATCCCCGGCGAACCATCCGAAGTGATGCGCATTCCAGCGAGTGATAAGGCCGCTGTGATTAATTTGATTAATACCCGCCGTCATCTCCGAATGGCTCCAATACCCGCCGGGGCATCATACCCGGCCATCGACCCACCCAGAGTACTCATCCCACAATTCTCAAACCGGATTACCGCAGGCTTCCCCAGTCCAGCAGATGACTATATCGAGGACCGGTTAGATCTTAATCAGCTCCTAGTGAAGAATGTTCCTGCCACCTACTTTCTGGATGTTGTAGGAAGCTCAATGGTGGGGGCCGGGATCTTTGAGGGTGACAAACTGGTTGTGGACCGATCACTCGAGCCCAAACACGGAAATATCGTGGTCGCGGTGGTGGATGGTGAGCACACGGTGAAGCGCCTATTCAAGCGCGCTGGCAAGATTGAACTTCGCTCTGAAAATCCCCAATACCCGCCCATCCGGTTCAAGGAGGGTCAGGAGCTACTGATCTTTGGGGTGGTTACCAACTCCATCCATCCTACCAAGTAGTGCGTGCAATCGCATTGATGGACGTGAATAATTTTTACGTCAGCTGCGAACGGGTATTCAATCCCAGTCTGGAAGATAGGCCCATCATAGTCCTCAGTAATAACGATGGATGCGCGGTTGCCCGAAGTAATGAAGTGAAGTCGCTGGGGGTTAAGATGGGGCAGCCCTGGTTTCAGATGAGAGATCTGGCTCAGCAGCACGGCATCATCGCATATTCATCGAATTACACCCTCTACGCGGATATGAGTAACCGGGTAATGGCGATCCTCAGTCAGTTCAGTCCTGACCAAGAGGTCTACTCCATCGACGAGTGCTTTTTGGATCTGACTGGGTTTCAGTCTTTGAGTCTGATCGACTATGGCCAACAGATCCGACAACGTGTGAAACTCTGGACAGGCCTACCGGTCTGTGTCGGTATCGGATCCACCAAGACCTTAGCCAAGTTGGCTAACCATCTTGCCAAGAAGAACCCAGTATTCAACAGCGTCTGCAATCTCAATTCGATGAACCCAAAAGAACAAGACCGTTGGTTGAGCCATACGCCAGTCGGTGAGGTTTGGGGGATTGGTATCCGCCTCGCCCCGAAACTGACCGGTATGGGTATTCGGACCGTACTCAACCTGAAGAATTCCGACCCAGCAATCCTTCGCCGCCGGTTCGGTGTCGTGGTGGAGAAGACCGTTCGTGAGTTGAATGGAATCATCTGCCTTGAGCTGGAAGATATCTCCTCACCTAAGCAACAGATCATAAGCTCACGTAGCTTCGGGTCTTATGTGACGAGACGAGAGGATCTAGAAGAAGCCGTCAGCAGCTATACAACACGAGCGGCCGAGAAACTGAGGCGCCAAGGATCGGTGGCAGGGTCAATCCATGTACATATCCGGACCAATCCACATCGGAAGAATGAACCGCAGTATGGCCAAGGAATGACCATACCCCTACCAGAGGCGACGGATGACACTCTCAGGTTAGTGAAGGTCGCGATCTGGGCGGTCAGGAGGCTCTATAAGGCTGGATACGATTATCAGAAGGCGAGCGTCATACTGTCAGAGCTACTTCCACGAGATGTCTTGCAACAAGATTTATTTAATCATGACGCATCAACCGGTACCAGTACACGCATGAAACTGCTCGATGAGGTCAATCTCAAGATGGGGAAGAATGCACTACGGCTCGCCAGTAATGGCGTCCATCAATCCTGGGGAATGAGGTCAGGTAACAGGTCCCCAGCTTACACCACGAGATGGACCGAGCTGCCTAAGGCGATGGCATTATAAGTAGTCAGGGGGGTTCGGTTCGGTCAGGTCATCTCGACCATTCTTGCCACATCTCCACAGCACTCTGAACATAGACCGACTAATAACAAATCTCCAGCCTTGACTGAGCCTAAGAGATTTATCATTGTGACCTCATGACGGCACTTTCTGCACCAGACATTTGAGAGTAATAACTACCTGCTATGGCTGGGGATAGTTGC
>CAJBQQ010000059.1 GCA_903957805.1 uncultured Pseudomonadota bacterium
CTTGCATGCTACTCGGCTATGGGATCGAGCGAGTCGCCTACCGTCCTCTACGTCATGCACCCCGTCTGGCCCCATTGATCACTGCGATCGGCGTATCGATCGTGCTGCAAAATATTGCCATGATCATCTGGGGTCGGCAATACATTGCCTTCCCCCCCCTTCTGCCGGAGGATACGTATACCATTTCCGGCGCAAGCATCACCCTCTTACAGATCTTCATCTTCCTACTCGCAACAGCAATCATGGCGGGGCTAATTTTTCTGGTTCAGAAAACCCGACTGGGGCGCACCATGCGAGCCACCGCGCAAAACCCAGAGGTTGCAGGACTGATGGGAGTTAATGTCAATAACGTCATCTCATCCACCTTCATCATTGGCTCCGCATTGGCCGCAGTGGCAGGACTGATGGTCAGCGCTTACTATGGGCTGGCGCATTACTACATGGGTTTTCTGCTGGGACTAAAGGCCTTCTCTGCAGCGGTTCTTGGTGGTATCGGCAATCTCGGTGGTGCGATGCTGGGGGGGCTACTTCTGGGTGTGATTGAAAGTCTGGGTGCGGGATACATCGGACCACTTACCGGGGGTGTGCTCGGCAGTCATTATCAGGATGTATTCGCATTTTTCGTACTGATCCTGGTATTGATATTCCGTCCGTCCGGACTCCTGGGCGAGCGAACATCTGAGCGGCCTTGATGAGTGATCTGCTGACTCACTGGCGCAAATTTAAACGTGAGCCCTATGCTGTATGGCTCGGATTTGCGTTGATTGGTTTTGCTTTGGTGCTACTGCCCTTCGCAACCGATGCAGCAATGGGGCGCTCCTGGGTTAGAATTTTAGATCATACCCTGCTCTACATCATGCTAGCCCTAGGACTTAACATCGTGGTCGGATTTGCTGGGCTATTGGATCTGGGCTATGTCGCATTCTTTGCTGTTGGTGCTTACCTGTATGCACTGCTCGCCTCACCTCAATTCGACCTGCATCTTCCATTCTGGACATTGCTGCCGCTAGGAGCATTGGTCGCATGCATGTTCGGAGTGCTGCTTGGAGCGCCGACGCTGCGGCTACGGGGTGACTACCTCGCCATCGTAACGCTCGGTTTCGGAGAGATCATCCGTATCTTTCTGAATAATCTGAATGCGCCGGTCAATATCACTAATGGCCCACAGGGATTGAATATGATCGATCCGATCATGATAGGGGATTTCTCTTTCAGCCGTACTCAACAGATCCTGGGAATTACCTTCTCTTCTGTGCATAACTACTATTACCTATTTCTAGCACTAACACTCCTGATTATTTTTATCTCCATCCGTCTCGAGAATTCACGTATCGGCCGTGCCTGGGTGGCGGTTAGGGAGGATGAAGTAGCGGCACAAGCGATGGGGATTAATACTCGCAATGTCAAACTACTGGCATTCGCGATGGGTGCAAGCTTCGGTGGCGTTTCTGGTGGTCTGTTCGCTGGCTTTCAGGGGTTCGTCAGTCCGGAGAGTTTCCACCTGACTGAATCAATTATGGTTCTTTGCATGGTGGTATTGGGTGGCATGGGCCACATCCCAGGCGTTATTCTCGGTGCTGTACTGCTATCGATACTACCGGAGGCGTTACGCTATATCGGGCCATTGGAGGAGGCCTTGTTTGGTCGTGTGATTGTGGATCCAGCCGATTTAAGATTACTGATTCTAGGTCTGGCAATGGTGCTGATCATGCTGCTACGCCCAGCTGGGTTGTGGCCGTCACCGGTACAGAGACGGGAGTTTTCGCACCATGATGAGTCATGACATCCTCTACTGAATCTGGTCTGCTGCTAAAGGCCTCCGGTATCAGTAAGCATTTCGGGGGTCTGGCTGCATTGATGGACGTCTCTCTCACCATCCATCATAAAGAGATCTACGGCCTGATTGGTCCGAACGGCGCTGGCAAGACAACGCTGTTTAATTTACTCACGGGTCTCTACTCCGCCGATGCCGGCACAATTACATTTGACGGAATCAACCTCTCCGGTAAGCAGCCTCACGAAGTCACTCAGACGGGGATCGCTCGTACCTTTCAAAATATTCGTCTATTCGCCAATATGACCGCCCTGGAGAATGTCATGGTGGGTAGGAGTGTACGTACCCATGCCGGTGTATTTGGGGCGATCCTACTCAATCAAAAAACACGCGACGAAGAGCGCGCCATCAGACATCGTGCAAAGGAACTTTTGATCTACACCGGGATCGGTCATCACTCACAGATGCTCGCAAAAAATATGTCCTACGGCGATCAGCGTCGACTTGAGATTGCTCGAGCACTTGCCACCGATCCTAAACTTCTTGCGCTGGATGAGCCTGCTGCCGGAATGAATGCGACCGAGACAGCCGCGTTAAGAAAACTGCTTGAGAGTATCCGTCTCAGTGGGGTGACCATCCTTCTGATTGAGCATGACGTGAAACTGGTGATGGGGCTGTGTGATCGGGTAGCGGTTCTGGACTACGGCAAAAAAATTGCAGAGGGCACCCCCACCGAAGTCCGGCGTGATCCTGCAGTGATTGAAGCCTACCTAGGTGGGGCCATTGCATGAGCCTCCTGCAAGTTCGTGACCTGAAAGTATCCTACGGCGGCATCAATGCTGTTAAGGGCATCAATCTAGAGATCCATAAGGGTGAACTGGTTGCTCTGATCGGCGCTAATGGTGCGGGGAAGTCCACTACGCTGCGTGCGTTGGCAGGACTGGAGCACCCGTCAGGAGGAACGATTCACTATCAAGGTCACTCAATCGCCCATCAGCCCACACATCAATTGGTCAAGAAGGGGTTGGTGATGGTGCCGGAAGGGCGGGGTATTTTTGGGCGACTGACGGTGGAAGAGAACCTCTACATGGGCGCTTACTGCCATGACGATACGTCACAGATAGCATCCGATATGCGTCAAGTATATGCTCGGTTCCCGCGCCTGCAAGAGCGCAGTCATCAAGCCGGCGGGACTCTTTCTGGTGGTGAGCAGCAGATGCTCGCAATCGGTCGAGCATTGATGTCTCGGCCACAGCTACTGTTATTGGATGAGCCCAGTATGGGCCTGGCCCCGCTGATAGTGCAGAAGATCTTTGAGACCATCCGAGACATTGCGGCGGAGGGAGTGACCATTCTACTGGTCGAACAGAATGCCAAACTCGCACTCGAGAATAGCCACCGAGGTTACGTTCTGGAGAGCGGTCTGATCACACTTCACGATGATGCAAAATCACTACTGAGTAATGAGAAGGTGCGCCACGCATACCTGGGTGAGTGATTGTTATTTACGCCTGATTCCAGTATGAGGATACCGACTACTAACCATTCTGGTTTTGACAGGTGCACTGATCAAGAGTCAAACAATACTCAACCGAAGTAAGAAGCCGCCTATAACCAGTCCTTGGTGATCAGGAAGTCTGTATAGAGCTTCTCCTCTGCGCTACCCGTTTCGGGGCTCCAATCGTAACGCCATTTCACAACTGGCGGCAGAGACATCAAGATAGACTCGGTACGCCCACCTGATTGTAAACCGAACAAAGTCCCACGATCCCATACTAGGTTAAATTCTACATACCTCCCACGGCGGTATGCTTGGAAGTCACGCTCATTCTCTCCATAAGGGGTATCCAAACGCCGCTGCAAGATCGGCACATAGGCAGGTAGAAGGTGATTACCAACACTCTGAGTCAGTTTAAAGCAGGTATCAAAATCTGGCTGACTGAGGTCATCGAAAAAAATTCCACCGACACCGCGTGGCTCCTTACGGTGTTTCAGGTAAAAGTACTCGTCACACCACTTCTTGAATCGCGGATGATATTCATCACCGAATGGCTGAAGCGCGTTTCTGCAGTTCTGGTGAAAGTGAGTCGCATCCTCTGCAAAACCATAGTAAGGGGTCAGGTCCATGCCTCCACCGAACCACCATACCGGCTCGCTACCCTCCTTACGCGCTTCCAGAAATCGTACATTCATATGCACCGTAGGCGCATACGGATTACGTGGATGTAATACCAGTGATACACCCATTGCCTCGAACGATCGTCCGGATAATTCGGGTCGTGCTGCAGTGGCCGATGCCGGCAGTCCTCCGCCAAAAACATGGGAGAAGTTCACCCCGCCACGCTCGAATACATTACCTTGCTCTAAAACGCAGCTTACGCCACCACCACCTTCCGGTCGCTCCCACTGATCACGGTGGAAGGACTTACCATCGACCTGCTCCAACGCGGAAACAATGCGCCCCTGCAGACCGACTAGAAATTCTTCGACTTGTGAGATAGTACTCATTGATCTCCAGACTCCAACTCAGAATCACTGCCAACGTCGTTAATAAATTCTCTACTTGAGACGGCGATTGATAGCAAGATGCCCTATATCGTACCGCATTTGGCGTCCTTCAAAGTGAATTTGTCCGGCAATTTCGTAGGCTCTTCGATGGGCTATCTTGACGCTGTCACCCAATGCGGTAACGCATAGCACCCGCCCCCCAGAGGTTACGATTTCCTTGCCATCTTTACCGCCTAATTGGGTGGCCGCATGGAACACATAAAAATCCTCCGCGACTATCGGGGTGAGATTATTTTTTGGTAAGCCCTTAATCACATCACCCTGACGTGGGGTTGCGGGATAACCATGGGCCGCCATCACCACCCCCAACGCAACACGCCGATCCCACTCTGCTTCGACCTGGTTCAGTGTGCCATTCACCCCATGTTCCAACAGTGTCAGTAGGTCGCTCTTCAATCTCATCATGATTGGTTCCGTTTCCGGATCTCCCATACGGCAATTGAATTCCAGTACCTTAATAGAACCATCCTTGGAAACCATCAGACCAGCATACAGAAACCCGGTGTAAGACTCCCCCTCCTGAGCCATCCCCTTCATCACGGGTTGAATCACCTCGTGCATGATTCTGGCATGTAGTGCTGGGGTGATTACCGGTGCAGGGGAGTAGGCCCCCATGCCCCCGGTATTTGGTCCCTGATCGCCGTCTTGCAGACGTTTATGATCTTGGCTGGTGGCAAGTGGCAGTACATTCTGACCATCCGCCATGACGATGAAGCTGGCCTCCTCTCCCTCCAAGAATTCCTCAATGACGACCCTCGCACCAGCGTCTCCCATTTTATTTGCAACCAGCATCGCATCCACAGCGTCATGTGCTTCTGCCATCGTCATTGCAACCACGACTCCCTTACCAGCAGCCAAACCATCGGCCTTAATGACGATGGGGGCACCTACTTGATCGATATAATGGTGAGCTTCGAGAGGATCACTGAATGCGGCATACGCGGCGGTTGGAATACCGTGGCGTAACATGAATGCCTTAGAAAAATCCTTGGATGCCTCCAACTGCGAGGCCCTCTTGGTGGGCCCAAATATTTTCAGGCCAGCAGCACGGAATGCATCCACAATGCCAGCAGCAAGCGGCCCTTCTGGGCCGACCAACGTGTAGGCAATACCTTCTTTTTTAGCAAACTCCACTAGACCTGGAATGTCGGTTATGGGGAGATTTTCTAGACCATCCTCCATCGCCACACCAGCATTCCCAGGCGCAACAAACACCTTGAAGACACGTGGCGACTGGCGTAATTTCCAGGCCAGCGCATGCTCTCTGCCTCCGCTGCCGATGACGAGTAGTTTCATCATATCGTTATGCCATCAACTACTAGGAATAAAACAATCTCACTCGGGACTAACTCCCTCAACAGATACTCAGTGCCTGAAATGCCGCACCCCAGTGAGTACCATCGCCACACCCTGCTCATCAGCAGCCGCGATCACTTCAGCATCTCTCATACTGCCACCGGGTTGAATGACCGCACGTGCACCCGCCTGAACCACGACATCCAGCCCATCACGGAAGGGGAAGAAAGCATCCGAGGCGACCACTGAACCTTCCAGTGATAGCCCAGCATTCTGTGCCTTAATGGTCGCGATGCGCGCACTATCTACCCGGCTCATCTGTCCCGCTCCCACCCCCAACGTTTGACCAGAAGCACAGAAAACGATCGCATTGGATTTGACAAATTTCGCAACTCGCCATGCAAACAACAAGTCCTGCAACTGCTGCGGAGTGGGCTGCACCTTAGTCACAACCGTCAATTGAGCAGAAGTGATATTGAGACTATCAGGAGTCTGTACCAGCAACCCTCCACCCACACGCTTGAAATCCATCTCATTGCTTCCCGCCTGCAATGGCAGGATCAGTACGCGGACATTTATCTTCTGGCTAAGAATTTTTCTTGCTGAATCGGTTACTTCCGGGGCAATCACTACCTCAACAAATTGTTTAATCACAGCCTCAGCTGTTAAATCGTCGATTCTACAGTTGAAGGCAATGATGCCACCAAAGGCAGAGGTCGGATCAGTGGAAAGTGCCAACTGATAGGCGGAAAGCGCCGTAGCAGCGATCGCCACGCCACATGGATTGGCATGCTTAATAATAACGCAGGCTGGCAGATCAAACGTCTTGACGCACTCCCACGCCGCATCCGCGTCAGCGATGTTGTTATATGACAGTTCCTTCCCCTGTACCTGCTGGTAACTCGCAAGACTGCCCGGGACTGGCACAAGATCTCGATAGAAAGAGGCTTTCTGATGTGGATTCTCTCCATAACGTAATTGCTGAGCCATGCTGAAATTCAGATTGAGCTGACCGGGGAACGTACGCTGACCCTCCAGATCAATGGAGGTCAGATAGTTACTGATGGCACTGTCGTAAGCAGCGGTATGTGAGAATGTTTTTTGTGCAAGTCGAAAACGGAAGTCCTGCCCCACCTCACCGCTATTTGACTGCATCTCTGCCAATATCGCCTCATAGTCTGCCGGATCAGTCACTACCGCCACATGCCTCCAATTCTTTGCTGCAGCACGCACCATGGTCGGACCACCGATATCGATATTTTCAATCGCATCCTCCAGGCTACAATCATCTCTGGCCACGGTCTGGCTGAATGGGTACAGATTCACCACCACCAAATCAATCGTTGGTATCAATGCCTTCTCTATTGCCGCCATATGCTCCGGCAAGTCCCTCCTCGCCAAAATGCCAGCATGAACTTTCGGGTGGAGAGTCTTGACCCTCCCATCGAGCATCTCTGGAAAGCCGGTGTAATCGCCGACCTCAGTCACCTTCACGCCGGCATCCTGCAGCAGCTTGGAAGTTCCGCCAGTGGAAAGTATGTTCACGCCAAGCTGTTTCAATCCAAGTGCAAACTCGACAATGCCGCTCTTGTCGGAAACGCTAATTAGGGCTTGCCTTATGATCATCTATTGAAGTGTAACTGAAGGGTTGTGAATCAATCTACTGTGTGATTGGAGCGCTGGGTTGCTCATGTATTCGTTCCTTACCTAACCACCCATACTCTCGACTATCTACTTGATCTGGTACTGTTTCATCTTACTGCGAAGAGTATTACGATTAATACCAAGTAATTCAGCGGCGCGAGTCTGATTACCCCCCGCATGTTTCAATACCATCTCAATCAATGGCTTCTCCACACTGCTGATCACCATGTCATGCAGGGGGTGAGGCCTCTCTCCGTCCAGGTCTTTGAGATAGCTCTCAACAGACTTTCGGACGCAGCAGGCAATATCATTCTCTTTGATCATGCAGCGAGTTCCTCGTTTTCAATATAAGTCAGCTGTCGTCCATAATTAGCGAGTTCGCTGAAGAACTCGCTCGCTGCCGCCATCTGCTGATCAGTCGTTTGTAACTGGTTCATGTTATGACGAAACGCAGCTGAACCAACTAGACCCTTGGTATACCAAGAGATATGCTTACGAGCGATACGTACCCCTGAGTATTCACCATAAAAATCGTAGAGATCATGCAGATGATTAATCAGGACACGGTGGATCTCGCTCACGTCCGGCAGCGGCAGGTGCTGGCCGGTAGCAAGATAATGACTGATCTCGCGAAAGATCCAGGGTCGACCCTGTGCAGCACGACCGATCATGACGGCATCCGCGCCGGTGTATTCGAGTACTTGCTTGACCTTCTCGGGGGTGGTGATATCGCCATTGGCGATGACGGGTATCCTCACCTCGGACTTCACCGCTGCGATGGTATCGTATTCAGCATTACCGGTATA